>CAXRJK010000112.1:0-24402 GCA_964230865.1 Winogradskyella sp. | reverse complement strand
TAGAATATATGCGAAAGCAAACCTTAGTTAATGCTGAACGATTTATCATTCCAGAATTAAAGGATTACGAAGAAAAAATACTCACTGCGGAAGAAAAAATTTCAGATATAGAATATAGAATATTTTATGAATTGTGTGAAGATATATTAACTGAATCTCATACTATTCAAAAAAATGCGGAGGGTTTAAAAAAGTTAGATGTATTAATATCATTTGCTTATTTGGCAATTCAAAATAAATATGTTAAACCCAAATACATAAAAAAACCAATTTTGGAATTAAGCAAATCTCGACACCCGATTGTCGAAAAATTATTACCGATAACTGAAAGGTTTGTGCCCAATGATTTATCAATCAATACCGAAAAAAAACAGATTCATTTAATTACTGGCCCGAATATGGCAGGAAAATCAACATATCTGCGTCAAGTAGGGTTAATAATTGTTATGGCGCAAGTTGGATCATTTGTCCCTGCAGAATCTGCAACCATTGGAATTGTTGACCATCTATTCACAAGAGTGGGTGCAAGTGATAATTTAGCAGGAGGGGAAAGTACATTCCTCGTGGAAATGATTGAAGCGGCAAACATTTTGAATAATGCAACACCAAACAGCTTAATTCTTTTAGATGAGGTAGGTAGAGGTACAGCTACCTTTGATGGAATGTCCTTAGCTTGGGCAATAACAGAATATATACATGAAAATCAAAATGTGGCGGCTAGAACTCTGTTTGCAACTCATTATCATGAGTTAACTGAATTAGAGAATAATTTAGAAAAATTAACTAACTATCATGCGGAAGTTAAGGAATACAAAGATAAGATAGTTTTCCTTCGAAAAATTATACCAGGTCCAGGTGACAAAAGTTACGGAATTTATGTTGCAAAAATGGCAGGGTTACCCCAAACAGTTATCAATCGTGCTAATGAGATACTAGCCCAGCATATATCAAAGTCTAAAGGAAAGGAAGTTAATAAAGACAGTTCCTTACATAAAGCACAAGAGTCTCTTTTTAATTTAGAAGAAACAAAAATACAGCAAGAGTTGAATAAATTAGATGTAAACTCATTAACTCCTCTTGAGGCTCTTCAAACTCTTTTTGATTTGAAAAACAAATATTAATTATTTTTGCAATTTTCCTTAAATTATTGGATTTCAAAAACTTTTGAAAAAACGGTTCGCAATGTATGTAAAAATTAAACAATTTTTCCAACTTGTTATAAGTACATCATTGATATTAGGAAGTTCTAAATTCCATTCTATTTCAGATCCTTCTTCTCTTTCTTTAGGTAATGCATTAACAGGAGCTCAGTTTTCTATGGATGCAGGAGTGATAAATCCTGCAAGAATGTTTCACTTTAAAAAAGGGTCCATTCTGTTTACACGGGAATCACGATTCTCAGGTTCATTAAGTAGAGAAATTATTTCATATCGAAGTAAGTCATTTCCAATCAAATTTATTTTTCTTCATGAAGGAGTATACAACATCCCTAATACTAGGAATGCTCTATATGATTTGAATGGTGATGGAGTATTAAATATTGATGAACGACTTATTAAAGGTCAGATATCATATTTTAATCAACATCGTTTTGGATTGATATTTCAGCATGCAGTTATTTTAAATAATATAATTACTGGAATTGGTATTAGTTCATATATCTCGTCAACTCTAGGTGAAACTGCACATAGTATTAATTTAAATGGAGGAATATTAAAGAAAATTTCGACCATTTTTACTGTAGGACTAGAAGTTAATAATATTCCAATTTTACCGTTAAATTGGTCCTCTGGGATTAAGGAAATTCCCCGTCCTGAGATATTTTTAGGTGGGAGTATAACACCTATTTTACAATATTCATGGTACAAACTCAATTTATTTTTTGATGGGGGCCTTTCAATTGATGGTCGAACACTTGATGATGATTTTCATATATCTGAACATGGAGGAATAATTAGATATGGTATTGAATTAGGCGCAGATAATTCTTTTACGTTTAGATTCGGTAGATCAAATAAAAATAATTTAGGTGTAGGTTTCAATCTAAAATCTGAAAAAATAAATATAACTTACACATTAGGTATGGTTAGAGACTGGGGTTCATCAGGAAATGGTCATGTATTGTCCTTGTTAGTTGAAGGTAATACTCTTAAAAATTGGTTAAACTATAATTAATTTTACAATTGAATCAGACATGATATCTTAATAAGTTCAGCGACTGTAAGGGAAATGAAAATTGGTTAAAAGTATGTCTGGATTTGGTCAGAACTCTGTCCAAACAAAAAAGGGAACATATACTGTATCTGTTCGAACTCTAAATTCAAGATATTTGGATATTAAATTAGCGGGTGTAGATGGATACCCTGAATTGGATCATTCTATTAGAAATGAGATTAAAGAAAAGTTAGAAAGAGGAAGTATTCAACTTAACATAAATCTGGAATATGGTTTAAATGGAAGAAATGACATTCAGTTTAACCGAGAGCGATTTGAAAAGATTGATAATATTTTGGTAACAATTCAAAAAAAATACGGCAGACATATAAATATGGCAGATGTTATATCATCAAAAGATTTATTTATTGATACTTTAGTAACTGAGGTTGATGAATCTGCGATTCTTAATTCAATAAAAAAGGCATTAAACCAGGTTGATACAATGAGGAAAAGGGAAGGTGAAAAAACCGCAAATCATTTAGTGTCTTTATTGGAAGAAATTACTGAATTAATTTTGGGGTTGAAGAAAAAATCAAAAAGTATAATTCAATATAAGATTCAGAAATACAGAGAAAAAATCAAATTACTGACTGATAAAATGGATGTGGATGAAAACCGTATAAATATGGAAATTGGAATTTTAGCAGATAAAACAGATGTATCTGAAGAAATATCCAGAATCTTGAGTCATGTGGATCAATTCAATCATTTGATGACTTTGGATGAACCTATTGGTAAACGCATGAATTTTCTTTCTCAGGAATTAAACAGAGAGATTAATACATTGGGAGTTAAATCTTCAGATGCCGACATTAGTAAAGATATCATTGAATTAAAATCTAAAGTAGAAAAAATTAGAGAACAAATTCAAAATATTTTATGAAATTAATATTTACTATCTCAGCTCCCTCAGGAACAGGAAAATCTACTTTGTGTAAAGCAGTTCTAAAGGAAATCCCAGAATTGACATTTTCTGTATCGTGTACTACTAGACCAATTCGAGGAAATGAAACTAATGGTAAAGATTATCTTTTTATTAATCATTCAGAATTTCAAGCAAAAGTAAAAGCAGGTGAATTTGCAGAATATGAAGATGTACATGGACAGTATTATGGAACTTTAAAATCATCTCTAAATAAAACCATCATCAAAGGTAATCCTTTGTTATTGGAGTTGGATGTAAAAGGGGCAATGTCTATTAAAGCATTGTACCCTGAACAAACACTATCAATCTTTGTTAAACCACCAAATGAAGAAATACTGCGGAAAAGATTGGTGGGTCGTGGAACAGATAACAGGGAGTTGATAAAAAAGAGACTAACTAGAATTCATATGGAGTTAGAGTATGAAAAAATGTTTGATACTAGTTTCATCAATGATGATTTAGAATCTGCAATTAAAGAACTAAAACATATAATTTTTAATGAACTTAAAGGAAAAATACATGAATATTAAATCTATTTCATTTAATGATATTGAATCCAAAACTAAAAATATCTATGAAGCTGTAGTAGTTATTTCCCAAAGAGCGCGTCAAGTTTTAAGAGATAGACTTGTTGAAAAAGCAATGAAAGAAAATACTGAAGAAGAATTAGGTGTGTTAGATGAAATACCTATAAATGATGATTTTGAAATTTTGGAAAAACCATCAAGTGTTGCAGTAGAGGAATTTTTAGATGGTCAATTAAGTTGGAGTAATGCTAAAGAAACGGAAATGGATAGTTAGTGCCTGAATACTCTCTGAACCATAACCTAATTCGTTTTTTTGAACAGACAAAGGAGACATTTGGTCCTTATTTTTATGAAAATTGTGAATTAGGTGATAATAGTGATTCAAATACTAAATCAAAATTTTCTAATCAATTGTGTGAATTTGGGGAGTCTATTTCATTTTGTCAAAAGTGTCAGTTAGGCAACATAAGAAATAAATTTGTTTTTGGTATTGGTGATCCTCATGCAGATTTAATGTTCATTGGAGAAGCGCCAGGAAAAGATGAGGATTTAAAAGGAGAACCATTTGTAGGGAAAGCGGGAAAATTACTAGATAAAATACTGTCTGCAATTAATATGAATCGTTATGAAAACGTGTATATTTGCAATGTGTTGAAGTGCAGACCACCACAAAATAGAGATCCTTTATCGGAAGAAGTAGAAAAATGTGAACCATATTTGATTCATCAGATAAAATTAATTCGCCCCAAATTGATAGTTGCATTGGGAAGAATTGCTGCCACTACTTTACTGCGTATAGAAGGAAATTTAAAATCTTTGAGGGGGAAATTACATGATTATCATGGAACACCGCTTAGAGTTACATACCATCCTGCAGCGCTTTTGAGAAACCCTAACTTTAAAAAACCAACTTGGGAAGATTTCCAGTTTATAAGAGATTTTATTAAAAACTAGAATTAATGATGTCTGAAGAACAAAACACTGATTTAAAAGCTCCTCCTCAATCTCTTGAAGCTGAGGCTGCTGTTTTAGGTTCTATGCTTTCTAGCAGGGAAGCTGTAAGTAAATCACTTCAATGGCTAAAACCAGTCCATTTTTATAAGACTTCACATCAAAAAATTTTTTCTGTAATGGTGGAATTATTCAACGATAATGAACAAATTGATACTATTTCAGTTTCTGATAAATTGAAAAAGAATAAAATTCTTGATTCAGTTGGTGGCGCTTACTTTCTTACTGGTTTGGTAGAGTCAATTCCTACCACAGCTAATGTAGAAAGCTACGCTAAAATTGTTTTGGAAAAATCTTTATTAAGACAACTTATTAAAGTAGCTCAGGATTTATCCAATGAAGCATATGACGACCATCGCAGGGCAGAAGATATTTTAGATCGTGTTGAACAATCCATATTTGCAATCACCCAAACAGGGTTAAAAGGTGGGTTTCAACCTCTAGATAAAATTTTACATGAATCATTTGAGCAATTAGATTCTATTGCACAAAAAGAAGGAGGAGTAATTGGTGTCCCCTCTGGTTTAACTGATTTGGATGATGTGACATCTGGATTCCATCCGAGTGATTTAATCATTATTGCAGGGAGACCTTCAATGGGTAAAACTGCACTTGCATTAAATATTGCTAGAAATGCTGCGATTGACCATAAAGTTGGTGTGGGAATTTTTAGTCTTGAAATGGCCAATAGTCAATTGGCTATGAGACTCTTATGCTCTGAGGCAAAAGTTGACAGCCATTTGGTGCGTACAGGTAAATTGCCCAAGGGGAAGTGGAAAAATTTAAGTATGAATGTAGGTACTCTTGCTGATGCGCCAATATACCTAGATGATTCCCCTGGAATCTCCGTTCTCGAACTAAGGGCAAAAGCCAGACGATTAAAAGCAGAAAAGAATATAGGTCTTATCATAGTTGATTATCTTCAATTAATGCAAGGACCTCCGTCTGAAAGTCGTCAGCAGGAAATTTCAAATATCTCTCGTTCGCTTAAAGCTTTGGCAAAAGAATTGGATATTCCAGTGATAGCGTTGTCTCAGCTCTCGAGAGCAGTAGAAACACGGAGTGATAGAAAACCAGTTCTTTCTGATTTGAGGGAAAGTGGAGCTATTGAACAAGATGCAGATGTTGTTATTTTTCTTTATCGTCCGTTTGTCTATACTGAAGAAGAATCAGATGAAGGTAAAGTTCATATTATAATTGCAAAGCAAAGAAATGGCCCAGTCAGAACTGTAATGGCCTCTTTTATTTCTCGTTATACAAGTTTTGAAGATTTATCTTTTTATGGAGAAGAAGATATTCAGGTGCCTTTCTAATGGCAAATACGTTAAGTCGTTTAATCCCTCAAATTTTAGGAGAATATCCAAAATCTTTTAATACCCTATTTGATAAAATTTCTATATCTTCCTTGAATAATGAAGATGAAATCAAACAAATATTATGGAGAGCATATGAGTTTGGGGAATCATGTCACTCTGGTCAAAAACGTATGTCAGGAAAACCTTATTTTAAGGATCATTGTGTAAGTGTTGCTAATATCCTCGCGGACTGGAAGATGGATTATATCACAATTATTGGTGGCTTACTTCATGATACTGTGGAAGACTCTAATATATCTATTGACCGTATAAAACATTTATTTGGAAATGATGTAGCTCAAATGGTTGATGGTGTAACAAAATTAGGACACATTGAGTTCTCAAGCAGGCAGGAAAAGCAAGCTGGTAATTTTATGAAGTTACTTTTATCTGTAGCTCAGGATTTGCGGGTTGTAATGATAAAATTTGCTGATAGATTACATAACATGAAAACTCTTCAATACATGAGTAGATTAAAACAACATCGAACGGCAAAGGAGACTCGGGATGTTTACGTTCCATTGGCTCACAGACTCGGTATGGCAGCAGTAAAATGGGAACTGGAAGACCTTGTCATGGAGACACTACATCCCAAACAATACAAGGAGATAAAGTCAAAACTAAAAGCTACAAAACACCAGAGAGAAAAAATTATTAATCAAGTTATAGAACCTCTTCTTAGTGAGATGAAAAAATTTGATTTAGAAGCAAATATTTTTGGTAGAGCTAAATCAATTTATTCAATATATGGAAAGATGATAAGCAGAGAAAAAGTTTTTGAAGAAATCTATGATTTGCACGCAATCCGTGTTTTGGTGGAAAAACCTGAACAATGTTATCTAATTCTCGGTATGATTCATCAGTTATACTCACCAGTTCAAGAAAGATTCAAAGATTTTATTGCCAATGCGAAAACAAACGGATACCAGTCTATTCACACAACTGTCATCGGGCCAAATGGTAATTTGATTGAAATCCAAATTCGAACATTTGAAATGGATAAAACAGCTGAAATTGGTGTTGCTGCTCACTGGCGATATAAAGAAGGAAAAAATTTATCATCTGATTTAGATGGGAATGTCAAATGGTTAAGAGAGCTGATAGAGCTTCTTAAAAGTGAAACTGCAGATCCAAATGAATTTATGCATTTACTGAAAATTGATTTATTTGATGATGAAATTTTTGTATTTACTCCTAAGGGCGATTTATTTCGGCTTCCGAAAAATTCTACCCCTATAGATTTTGCATTTAATATTCATTCTCAAATAGGACTTCATTGTTTAGGTGCTAAGATAAATCAAAAAATTGTTCCTTTGAATTCAGTATTAAAGAATGGGGATCGGGTGGAAATTTTGACATCTCCGACTCAAAGCCCAAGTTATGGCTGGCTTAAGTTTGTTGTTACGTCTAAAGCGAGGACACTTATAAACCGCTATTTAAAATCTGCTAGAAGGGTAGAGTGTATCCATATTGGTTCTGAAATCTTAGCTAAATCTTTGAAAAGAAGTAAGTTAACCTCATTATTAAAAAAAATTAATAATTCTCATTCTGATTTTGGTTTTAAAACGAATGATGATTTAATGGAGGCGATAGGTAATGGAAAAATTACGGTAAAGCAAATTATTCGTAAAATGAATCCTCCAAGTCTATCAACTATTTCAGATGAAGAATTTGAATCCAGTGACAAATTTATTGAACAGGCCCGCTCTAAGACAGCAGGAATAAAGCTCCAGGGGATTACAGATTTAATGGTTCATTTTGGAAAATGTTGTAATCCAATTCCTGGAGATGAAATGATAGGGTTTATCACAAGAGGGAGAGGAATTACTGTACATCAGTCAAAATGTAAAAGCCTTCCATTATTACAGAAAGAAACTGACCGATTGGTTCCGGTGGAGTGGGATGTTAAAAGAAACGAAAATTTTAATGTACGATTAAAAGTAATCTGTGCTGATCGTAAGGGAGGCTTAAAAGAATTGACTGAATGTATTTCTGGACAAAATGTTAACATTGCAAGTCTTGATTTAAAAGTCGTACATGGATTAGCTAAAATGATATTGGTTATTCAAGTACGGAATCTTCGACAGTTGGAAAGGGTAATAAAAAAAGCCTCTTTAATTCAGGGGATTGATTCAATCGAAAGAGTTGGGAGATAGTAACCTTTAATCAATGTGTGGGAGAATCCTTGGTATAGACTATGGTTCCAGTAGAGTTGGATTTGCAGTGTCGGACCCAATGCATATTATCGCCACTCCATTGAATACAGTCAAAAATAGTTCACAAAAAGGTCTCTTTGATTATATTGATCAATTAAAAATTGAATATGATATAAGATCTATCGTAGTGGGGTTGCCTTTGAATATGAAGGGAGAAGAAACTAGGCAAACAAAATCTGTTAAAGAATTTTCAACATTATTAGAACAAAGAAGCTGGAAAGTTATCCTTGAAGATGAGAGACTTACATCAGTAATTGCAAAAAAAGAGATAATTAAACAAAACAAAAGTACAGGAAAAAATAAATCACTTATTGATAAGACCGCTGCTGCACTAATTTTGCAGAGTTATTTAAATAAAGTTAATTTTTAAATAATGTAAAAGATTTTTTTGAATTTTCCTGAAAATAAGAATCTACTTTTATCCGTTTTAAGTGGGATTTTAATTGGACTGTCCTATCCGTCACTCCCTCTTGGGTTTTTGGCGTGGATTGGTTTTGTACCTCTATTTATTGTATTATTCAAATGTAAAAATAATTTTTCGTTTAAATATGGATATTTAGCAGGAATTACATCTCATTTTTTAACACTCTATTGGATAGGGTTCAACTCCGGAGCAGGGTTTGTACCTGTATTTTTTTCTCTACTAAGCGCTGTCTTTTATTTATCCTTATTTTGGGGATTATTTACAAAAATTCTTGGGATGCTCATAAATATTAAACCATCTTTTCTTTGGTTTTCGCCTTTGATATGGACTTCTATAGAGTGGATACGCAGTTTGGGACCTTTAGGTTTTCCATGGATTGATTTAGCCCTTACTCAAACCCACTTTCTCCCACTAATCCAAATGATGGACGTAACGGGTTCATCAGGTGTATCTTTTTGGATTATGATATTAAATGTACTTTTGTTTTTGTGTTTTAAGTCAATTGATAGCAGAAAAAAATATTCCATTTACGCCATAGGATTAATTTTACTACTTTGGGTTTTTGGTTTAATGAAAATTAACTCTATTGAAAATGTACCTGTAAATAATTCAATTCAAGTTGCAATTACCCAGCCTAATGTAGATCCTAATGAAAAGTGGGAAAGAGGTAATAGGGAACCGACATTTATTTTGATGCACACGCTATTAGATAAGGCTATAAATATGAGCCCTGATTTGATACTTTGGCCTGAGACGGCATTGCCTAGCTATTTAAGGTTATCAGATTCAGATCGAAGGCCATTACAAAAAAAGGTAGATAGTTTTAATATTCCCTTGCTTTCTGGAACTATTGATAAGAAACTTTCTAAACAAGGCTCTCCTTTATATTTCAATGGATCTATTTATTTGCAACCTAATAAACCATCTGAATTCTATCATAAAGTAAAATTAGTTCCCTTTGCTGAATATGTCCCATTATCTGACAATTTTCCGAAATTGAGTGAACTAAATTTTGGGCAGGGGAACTTTACCAGAGGAAATGAATTTACTTTATTTTCAATTGGTGATGAATATTTCTCAAATCTTATTTGTTATGAGTCTAGTTTACCCGATGTGGTTAGAAAATTTGTAATGAGAGGTGCTAAGTTTCTAACCATTCAAGCAAACGATGGGTGGTTGGGAAATACCTCAGGACCATCTCAACATTTTGAGTTAGCAATATTAAGGGCGATTGAAAATAGGCGTTCAATTGTGAGAAGCGCAAATACGGGGATTTCAGGAGTAATTACACC
Source organism: Winogradskyella sp. (assembly GCA_964230865.1). GTDB lineage: Bacteria > Fidelibacterota > Marinisomatia > Marinisomatales > AB-629-J13 > AB-629-J13. Next base: position 14,435 of record CAXRJK010000112.1, on the reverse strand, counting down.
CTCAGGAAAAGTTAAAGTACAAAAAAATATAGGGGAACGAAGTGTTTTTATGGAAAGTGTTCCACTGTTTGAGATAAATACATTCTATACAAAATATGGAAACATATTAGGGAAATGGAGTTTAATTATAATCGTTTTACTTTTAGGAGTCTTGATTTGGTTAAAAAAATAATAAATTTTCATTTGTTAATTTATATAGTAGTATTTATTAGTCATACATTTGCACAGGTGGACTCAAAAGGGGTACACTCGCAGTATGTTTGGCGGTCTTTGATGGTTCCTGGATGGGGTGAGTTTTCATTAAATGAGCATAAAAGAGGGAGATTCTTTTTTATCACAGAGTCTATACTTTGGATTGGTATGGGAAGTAGTTTTTTAGGTTCAAATCTTGAAAAACAAACTTTTGAATCCTATGCGAGGGAATATGCGGGGATAAGTTCTGGCAGTAAACCTAGACAGTTTTGGATAGATATTGGTAATTATGATAGGCGTGAGGAATTTATTGCTGAACATTTAAGGTGGCGTGATTATGATGCTGTAAAAGCGTATGAAGATGTAGAGTGGGATTGGAATTGGAATTCTGAAAAACAAAGGAAATATTTTGAATCTATTAGAATTAAAAGTGACAGATTATTATTGATGGGTAAATTCTTTATTGGAGGGATTGTATTAAATCATATTGCTTCAGGAATAGATGTGCTATATTTAAGTAGAATTAAATCAAATTCGAAGATAAATTTATCATTAAAACCAACCTATGAGGTCAATAGTGGCACCGTTAATATGGTTCTTTCAATCTCACTGAATTAGTTTGATAAAATAATTTCTTATGCCACGGTTTAAAATTATAATTCAATATGATGGAACAAATTACTGTGGATGGCAATCTCAAAATAATGGTATTGCAGTCCAGAAAGTTCTAGAAAATATTATCGGAGAATTTAATAACGGAAAACACATAAAATTAACAGGAGCAGGGCGTACGGACTCAGGTGTCCACGCCTTAGGGCAAACTGCCCATTTTGATTTAAAAACACATTTAGATACCTGCACACTATTAAAGGCAATCAATGCTAAATGCCCTAGCGATATTTCTGTGATTAAGTGTGATACCGTTTCTTCTGAATTTCATGCAAGATTTTCAGCGGTCAGACGAATCTATAAATATCAATGTTACTTTGGAACCAATCCACTCTTAAAAAATCAGTGCTGGTTTTTATCTGAGCCAAGTATAGATAGGTTGAACTCTTTAGCAGATAAAATCATAGGGATAGGAGACTTTTTATCATTTTCAAAATGGAGTGGAGAAAAGAAAAACACAGAATGTGAGATTTTTCAATCTGTATGGAATAAAGTTAATAATATGGTAATTTTCACTATATCCGCGAACCGATTTTTACACCACATGGTTCGATATTTAATAGGAACTATGATAGCAGTTGAACAAAACAAATATTCTGAAGAAAATTTCATTCAATTACTTAATATTCCGAAGAAAAATGTAGCTCTTTATAAAGCACCTGCTCAAGGGTTAATTCTGGAAAAAGTTATTTATGAATAAGTTATTTGTCTTTTTCATTTTAATTGTTAGCGGGATTGCTGTACAGGATGATATTTTATTATCTCGACACAATGCCATAACCCGAGCAATTAAAAATATCTCTCCTGCTGTTGCAAGCGTAAATGTTATCCAATTAAAAGAAGTATCAAGAAGGTCACCGTTTTCAGATCCATTTTTTGAGTTTTTCTTTCCCTATGAGTTGCATCGTCAAAAGGTTAAAAGTTCTGGCTCTGGTGTTGTTATAAGTCCTAATGGATATGTTTTGACCAATTTTCATGTAGTTGAAAACGCTCATGAAATAATTGTGACCCTTCCAGGAGGAGAAGAGTATGAATCTGAAGTTATAGGTAAAGACCGTTATACCGATTTAGCGCTATTAAAAATGGAAGGTTCTGATTTTCCATTTGCAAAATTGGGAAATTCTGATGATTTAATTATAGGAGAGTGGGTAATTGCTTTGGGAAACCCGTATGGCCTTTTTGATGTCAGCGACCAGCCTACAGCAACCGCTGGAATTATCAGTGCTGTAAATATGGATTTTGGTTTACAAGAATCAGGGCAAATATTTCAAGATATGATTCAGACAGATACTGCTATAAACCCTGGAAACAGTGGAGGGCCTCTAGTTAACGGATTGGGAGAAGTTGTTGGAATCAATACATTTATTTTTACAGGTTCGAATTATACTCAAGGATCCATCGGAATTGGATTTGCAATTCCCATCAATCGAGCAAAGACTATTGCTGAGGAACTAAAAAATAAAGGCAGAATTGATAGAGACTATTCAACAGGTTTACAGGTGCAGTCTTTGAATAAACGGGTTGCTCGATATTTAAATTTACCGTTTATGGAAGGTGTAATTGTAGTTGAAGTTGAAGAGGGAACATCAGGAGACATAGCAGGGATTGAAATTGCAGATATAATTTTAGCGGTAAATGGAGTTAAAATTACAAGTGCTCAAGATATTAAAAATGTTATTCTAAACCAGGATATTCGGTCTGGAGAGGAAATTACCGTTAAAGTATATAGGGATGGGCATACCAAACTGGTAACATTAAAGTTAGAAAAATTAAGTAAATCGTATTTTTATTGATGATTGTAAAAGAAGGATATCCGTTTATTTTAGGGCTTTTAATTATAGCTCTTGGATTGAGAATAGTTGGGTCTTTTTTAGACTATCAATTGATAGCTAGCCTCTCTATCATTCCTACCTTATTACTTCTGTTCTGTCTTAATTTTTTTAGAAACCCTAAAAGAGAAATTCCAGGAGACGATAGGATAATAATATCTCCAGCAGATGGAAAGATAGTAAAGATAAATCCAGTGCAAGATCCCGATATTGGTAGTGGTAACATAGTTTCAATATTTTTAAATGTATTCAATGTCCATGTAAACAGAGCTCCGACCGATGGAACTGTAAAATTAGTTAACTATAAAAAAGGCAAATTTTTAGCTGCCTTTAATCACTCAGCATCTGACGAAAATGAACAAACAAACATACTTCTTGAATCTTCAGCAGGATTAATAAAATTAAAACAAATTGCTGGTCTCATTGCTAGGAGGATACGCTGTTATGTTGATGAGGATTCGCAATTAAAAAAGGGAGAAAGATTTGGATTTATTATGTTTGGTTCGAGAGTAGATATTATACTACCGGAGCACATAGAGTTAAAGGTCAAATTGGGACAGAAAGTTAAGGGTGGTGAATCAATCATAGGAAAATATTATGAGAAGAAAGCATAAGTCAAGTAGACTGAAAAGAAGACGATTTAATAAGAGAGTTATTCCAAACTTGTTAACTGTAATCAATATGTTTTTAGGCTTTATCTCGATTGGAATGCTTATAAATGGTAAGCCAGTTCAAGCAGGTTGGGTGATTCTAATTGCGGGAGTATTTGACTCTATAGATGGTAAAATTGCAAGACTTTTAAATATACCATCAAGATTTGGTACTGAATTTGATTCGTTTGCAGATACTATCTCATTTTGTGCATCTCCTGCTCTATTGATCTATACAGTCTATGTGAATGGAATGGAGCCCATATTAGGTGGCCTCATTAGTTTTATACCGCTTGTTTTTGGAACTATTCGATTGGCTCGGTTTAATTTAGATTACTCTGAGAATAAGGCCTATTTCTCGGGTCTCCCTACACCGGTTAGTGCTCTAACGCTCTATGGATTTTTTCTGTTCCATTTTCAGTTGAGTGGAAATCATGGAGACCCGCGTATTCTGCTGGTTTTGATGGTTATCCTTGGCTTTCTAATGGTTAGTCCGTTGAGATTTAATAAACTTCCTGTTTTTTCATTTAAAAAGGGGAGGTCAAACACTATCCGTCTCTTAGGACTAGGGCTTTTTATTATATCTCTTTTTATTTGGAAGGGGTTGGTATTATTTCCAATCTCAGTATGTTATATTACTTACAATATCATTAGTTGGCTTATAAGTAATCGAATAGATCCTTCAGAAGTAGGTGAAATTGAGAACCGGGTAGATGCAGTTGAATAAGCGCTCTCTTGGATTTATTTTCATTGTTCTATTTTGTGGTACATTAGTTGGGTCTGTCCTGGGTGAGCTTGTTGGTTGGATAATGCCCGAGGGTGTTGTAAAACAATTTTTTCTCATGGGAGTACATATAGATTTAGCAGGATTAGCGGGAATAGAATCAGGTGTAATTGTTTTGAATTTAATTGTATTAACTCTGAAATTTGGTTTAATGATCAAAATCAATTTTATAGGGTTGGTAGGGCTGTCAGCTTCTTATTACTTTTTAAGATTTTTCAGGTAGTGAAACTCAGATATAATCATATTATTTTTTTAACACAAAGGAGCAGATATGTATCATGCATATAGAAAAAGCGATGTTTAATCTCGGACCTTGGGAAATTATACTTATTTTATTAGTCGTTTTGCTACTATTTGGAGCCAAGCGCCTTCCAGAGCTTGCAAAGGGCTTAGGGCAGGGAATTAAGGAATTCAAGGGCGCTATGAGTGAAGCAAAACAGGAAATTGAGGATGCAGCAGATGTCGAGAACTCAGACTCAAAGCAAAAGGAGGCTGATAAATCTGCATCTGAATAATATGTTTTAAATTTAATTTATAAAATATTTCACATATATTATCTAAACAAATACCTTAAATGATATTTGCTAATCCATTATTTTTAATAGCTTTACTAATTATTCCATTCTACGAACTATGGTATCGTAAGACTGGAAGAAAGAATGAAAGCGTAGTGCAAATTTCATCAAAATATTTGATAACTGATACATTGATCAAAAGCGGGAAAAATAAGCATTTAATATTGAGGGTGTTGAGTACAAGTATTTTAATTCTTATTATTTTTGGGCTTTCCAGACCTCAGCTAGTAGATAATTTACAAAAATCGAGAGTCGATGTTGTGGATATTGTTTTAGTTTTGGATATTTCTAGCAGTATGTTGGCAGAAGATTTTAAACCAAATAGACTGGAAGCTGTTAAAAAGAAAGCAGAACAGTTTATTCAGAGTCGCTCTGGAGACAGGATAGGGTTACTGGTTTTTGCGGGTGAGACATTTATTCAATGTCCGCTTACAGTGGACTCAGAGGTTATAGGAAAGTTATTAGCAGAAGTTTCAGTTGCAGAAAAGGAATATGATGGGACCGCAATTGGTATGGCGATTGTAAATGCTGTCAATAGACTCCGTGGTAGCAATGCAGAAAGTAAAGTCATGGTTCTTTTATCTGATGGTAGCAATAATGCTGGGGAACTAGATCCACTAACTGCGGCAGATATAGCTAAAGAGTTTGATATAAAAATTTATACTATAGGGGCAGGAACAAATCAGGCAACTACTTTTATTCCTCGCCAAGGGTATACCAGAAATGAGATAGACGAAAAAACTCTTCAAGAGATTGCCAAAAGAACTAATGGTAAATACTTTCGAGCATTAGATGAAGAATCACTTGAAGATATATATAAAGAGATTGACCGACTAGAGAGGACAGAGATTGAAGTAAAAGAATATACTCAATATAGAGAATTGTATGCTGTTTTTCTTATCCCCGCTCTATTCCTGGGGCTTTTAAATGAGCTAATGGAAAGATTCATTTTTAAGAGATCATTTAAATGAACATACAGTTTCCATTTGTTTTTTTATTTCTAATTGCAATCGTAGTTATCCTTGTTTTGAGTAAAAATAAAAAATCACTTACATATGTACTTCAAATTCAATCTGAACATCTAAAAGACCATTTTTTACACCAAGTTGATTTAAGTAAAAATAAATGGAAAAAAAGGTTCCGCTTAGCAGGACTTATCTTTTTAATGATATCTGCTTCAGGTGTCCAAATTGGGACAAAAGTTAAACCGATAGAGAGAAAGGGTGTTGATTTGATTTTTGCAGTAGATGTCTCGGTCAGTATGAATGCAGAAGATATAAAACCAAACCGCCTGGAAAAAGCTAAGTTTGAGATAACTCAAATTATAAAGCAATTGAAAGGAGATAGAGTGGGAATCATCGTTTTTGCAGGAACAAGTCACCTCTATTTACCCCTTACCTCTGACTATGAGGCAGCTGTATTGTTTTTAGATGAAATTGATACAGAAATGATCCCTACTCAGGGAACATCCATAAGCTCTGCACTTACTACGGGGATTTCTGCTTTTACTGAAGAAAGTGAAAAATACAAAGTATTAGTATTGATCACTGATGGAGAGGACCATGAAGGGAAGGCAATAGGGATAACGGAGAAAGCAGCTCAAACGGGAATCATAATCCACTCCGTTGGTGTTGGTTCTGTTTCTGGTTCGCTAATCCCTGTGGCTGATAAAAAGACAGAAAACTCGTCTTACAAAAGAGACCGCCAAGGGAAATTGATTACTTCGGTTCTAAATGAGGGTATTCTAAAGGAAATAGCGTCTGCGGGAAATGGTATATATCTGAGGTTTGATAATCGGTCGGCTAGCTATAAAAGTATTACCTCAGCTATCAATAAAATGGAAAAAAAAACAATCAGCACACATGAATTCTCTGAGTATGAAGACCAATTTCAATATTTTGGGGCTATAGCTCTATGTATGTTTTTAATAGCTTTTATTATTCCAACAAAAAAAAACTCGGAAGATATATTTTGAAGTTTAAAAAAATGCCTACTATATATCTTGTTTTTCTATTTGTTACTCGATTAATGGCAGATGAAGATAAAGGAATTAAATATTTTCAAAATGGAGATTATGAAAAAGCCCTAAAATATTATGAATCTGTACTTCAAAAAGAAATTGATAACAAGGAGGCAAAGTTTGGCTTGGGAACAGTTACTTTTCAGACAGAAGATATCCAATCAGCAGAGGAGGCATTTAAGCAAACTTTAAGCTCTGAAGATATTCAGCTCCAATCTAAGGCACACTATAATTTAGGTAATTTATATTACCATAAGCAGGAATTGGATCAAAGTCTCGCTCATTTTAAAAAATCAATTGAATTAAACCCATCTGACCCTGATGCAAAGTGGAATTATGAATTAGTGCAGAACATAAAAAAACAACAACAAAACCAGAAAAATGAATCTGAGGATGATTCCAAAAACAAAGAAGAAAAAGAACAGAAAGATCAATCGGAACAACAACAAGACAAACAACAACAAGACAAACAACAACAAAATAATAAGGAGTCAAAAGAAAATCAGGAACAAGAGCCTTCAGAATCAGATAAAAAAGAGGAGGAACAAAAAAAGGAAGAAAAAGATAATAAATCCCAAAAAGAAAATGAAAAGAATCAAAATGAAGAAGAAAACCAGTCACAGTCCAGTCAAGGTCAAGAAGAAAAATCGTTAGCAGATACAAGCAAGACTAAAATGAATGCCCAAGCTATACTCAACGCGCTAAAGGATAAGGAAAAAATTAATAAAAGACGTCAAATTAAAACTATGAAATCAAGAAAAATGGAGAAAGATTGGTAAATTGAATATGGCTACATCCATTCTAATTCTGAGACTCTTTAGTAAATATCTCCCTCTTGTTTTTGCCCTTCACCTTGTTTATGGTTTAAGCGTTATCGCTACGGTTGACCAAAATAATTTATCTTTGGATGATGTATTCGAGTATACAGTTGAAGCAACCGATGCAAGTGAAAACCCTCAGGTTGATATTTCACCATTATCAAAAAATTTTTTGACAATCAGTGGGCCCAGCCAACAGACAAACATTTCGTGGGTAAATGGACGTATGACATCAACTCGCAGTTTATCTTGGACCCTATCTCCTAAAAAAACAGGTCATCTCTATATCCCTGCATTATCTGTAAAGCTGGGTAAATCTAATCTGAAAACAAATCCGATTAAAATTCAAGTATTGAAAAAAGCTACTAGCTATAAAAAAGAAGACTCCCCAAATCACTTTATTCAAGTGCAAGTTGATAAGGAAACTGCATATTTGGGCGAACAAATCACTGTTACCTATCAATTATTTACCAGAACTGATTTGTCTATTGAAAGTGTTGATTTACCAGAATTTGTAGGTTTTTGGACAGAAAACTTATATTCACCTCGTCAAATTAATATGAGAGAGGTATCTCTGAGTGGAGTTCGATATAAGAAAGCAAAGCTATATAGCGTTGCTTTGTTTCCAACAAAAACAGGTAAGCTATCTCTAGCTCCTTATACGGTAAACGCCAAAGTATTTGTAGAGTCAAATAAATCAAGAAGGCGTGACCCATTTTTTGATGTTTTTGATACATTCTCCTCAAGACAGAGCGTTCGTAAAGTGCTAAAATCTGAAATAAAAACAATCCATGTTTTAGACTACCCAAAAGATAAACCGAGTGATTTTACAGGTGCAGTTGGGAGTTATACAATTAAATCTTCTGTAGATGTAAATAATGTCAAAGCAAATGAAGCGGTTACATTTTATATAGAGGTCAGTGGATCTGGGAACCTCTCTCTATTTAGTCTTCCAGATTTAACATTTCCTAGTACGATGGAGGTTTTTCCTCCAGCTAGTGAAATTAAAAAGGACTCATTTCGGGATGAGATTACTGGAACTATGCGATGGGAATATGTAATCATTCCTAGGCAGCCAGGGGAATTTAATCTCCCTCGGGTAGAGCTCCCATTTTTTAATCCAAAAACAAAAAATTGGAAACGAGCAAAAGCTCACTCTATCCAGGTTTCAGTGGCCCCTGGGAGTAACCTATCCAGTTCTCCTCAAGGATTAACTAAACAGGAGGTAGAACTATTAGGCAAAGATATTCGTTATCATAGAACAGAGATCCCAAAATGGAACCAAGAAAAAGATATATCATTAATTGTCGTGGTATTTTATTTTTTAGCTGCGTGTGGTTTTATCTTTCCCGGAATCATTAATTCATATCAACACAAACACCTACAGGGAGCAGAAGTTCGCAAGTCCAAAAAGGCTCTACAGAAAGCAATTAAATCAATAAAAAACCTTAGAGAAGACGAGTTTGACCTATGTGCGGGAGTTATTTATAAATTTCTAAAAGAAAAATTTTATCTTAAAACAGATGTAATGGACCCGTCTACCGTATCTAGGTTATTGGAGAGCGTCATCTCTTCTCAGGAATTAAATGAATTAGTGGAGCTGTTGAATAGGTTTGATGCGGGACGATATTCTCCTCAGTCAAGCGGTTTAGATGGAAATATTATTTCCACTGCAATAGATGTTATGAATAAAATCGATAGACATGTTTAAGAATATAATTGTAATAATTTTTATTTCGGTTGGCTTAAGTCAAAGTCCTGATTCTTTGTTCATAAAAGGTGTATCTCAAATGGAAAAGGGAAACTATGATCTGGCGACAATAACATATGAAACAATTTTAAATCAGGGATATACGCATGAAAACCTGTTTTATAACCTTGGTAACGCATACTATAAACTAGGATATTACGGCAATTCTATTTGGGCATATGAAAAAGCACTAAAGATAGATCCTCTGGACAAGGATGTAGAGTTTAATCTCGCGCTTGCAAATACTCATGTAAAAGATAGAATCAATGCTCCAGAGACCTTTTTCCTTTTGAGATGGTATCGTGTCCTTAAATCATCGTTTACCTTTTTTCAGTTTTTATCTGTTTCAGCTTTTTTGATTCTTTTAGCGGCGTTTAATTATTTTTTAAAAAAGCAATATAGAGTTAGAGTAAATTGGATAACGCTTCAAACCTGTCTGATATCATCTCTAATTTTACATGGTATAATATTAGATAAATATTGGGACTCTAAAGAAATAAATGAAGGGGTTATCATAGAATATGAGGTTCCCGTATTTTCAGGTCCGTTTGTTCGCAATGATGGAGTATTGTTTAAAATTCATGAAGGGATAAAGGTATCTATTTCTCATGATCAGGGAGACTGGGTCGAGATATCATTGTTAGATGGTAAAAAAGGGTGGGTTAAAGCTAACCAGGTGAGAATGCTGTGATATCAATAAAATTATTATATTTAGGATTAGATTTAGTCATATCTAAAATTTGGCAAGGAACTATTATCTTTGTGGTTATCGTCCCACTTTTTAGCCAAACAAAAGAAGAATTTGATCCATCTCGAATAAAAGATATTCCTGTGAAATGGCCACGCATCTATCATTCATTTTTAAAAGAGAGTTCTGCCGCAAATGATACGTCAGCTCTTGATACCTCTATCTCAGAGGTGGACGGCTTTAGGATACAAGTATATGCAACTGGCTATTCCCGCTCAGCAGACAGCTTAAAAACTATCTTGGAACAATTAGGATATAAAGATGTTTACATTGCTTTTGATACTCCTGTATATAAAGTTAGAGTTGGTAACTTTGTGTCACGCAATGACGCTGAAAAAACACGAGAAATTTTGGTCAAACAAAAATTTGATACAGCGTGGATTGTAAGGTCAAAGGTATTTGCACGAAAATATCGTTTGATTGAGTCAATGAAACACTGATAACTTTATCACTCAATTTTGCTTTATCTTACACCATATGGATTTGATATATCACATAAAAAAAACAATTACTTTAATTGGGGCTGTAGCTCAGTTGGGAGAGCGCTTGAATGGCATTCAAGAGGTCGTCGGTTCGATCCCGTCCAGCTCCACTGAAATTCCGATTTTAAGAAAGAGATTAGGTCTACTTTGAGCCAAAATACTAGATTGGTTTATTCTACAAACTCTAGTATATCAGTGGATGAAAAAAAAGTAGAAGAGCAAATTGAAAAATCAAAACAAAACCTAAGAGTTTGGCTGGAAAAAAAACCCCGGGGAAAAAAAGCAACTATAGTTCGTGGATTTTTGGGACCAGAATCAGAATTAAAAAAGTTGGGAAAAAAATTGATATCCCTTTGCCATGTTGGAGGAACAACCAAGAACAGAGAAATAATGATACAGGGAAACGTAAGGGATAAAGTAATTGAATATTTAATAAAAAATGGATACAATGCAAAACCGAGCGGGAGCTAACTTTAAATTGATGAAACAAATAATAATAAAAAATGGGTCTATCTTAACACTAATTTTAATGGTGTTTATATCCTGTGCAGAAAAGAGAGATTTGAGAGGAACTCTTACTTTTATTCTCTCTTCAAATGTCAGGGCACAGTTTGACCCTTGTGGATGAAAGAAGAATCCTCTTGGCGGTCTGCCAAGGAAATCTACATACATCAGGGAGACAAGAGAGCAGGGAAAAGACCCAATAATATTGGATGCTGGTGAGGTTTTATTTACCTCCCCATTGGTGTTGGATAACACCCGTTCTGCAGATGAATATAAAGCCAAAAATATCGTAAAAGGGTATGAGGACATTGGATGTGATGCAATAAACATCGGTGGATATGACCTTGCTGGAGGCGTAAAATTCCTAAAGGGAATAATGGATTCAACAGAGATCCCATTTATATCTGCAAATCTTAAGGATAAGTCTACCGGAAAGCTGTTTTCTGATCCCTATGTTATCATTGATAGACATCCATTTAAGATTGGCGTCATTGGCCTAACTAATTTATTGAAAGAGGATAACCAGCATATTGTCATGGATGATATCTATTCAGCAGGTAAAAGATATATTCGAGAACTGAAGAGTAAAGCAGATTTTATAATTATGATGGTCAACGCTGATAAAAATGAGAAAAAGGCTATACAGGATGAATTCAGTGATGCTGATTATATTATTATGAGCAGGGATATTACCAGAACGAGGAAAGGCCAGCCACTACCCACAAATGCACCGCCAGCATTTTGCCCTGGAAAACAGGGGAAATATATGGCATTGCTTGAGCTTGAAGTATCAGAAATTGATTCACCTTTTGTAGATGAAAGTTATTATAAAAAACAGATCGCTCATTCAGAACGACGGTTGGCAAACTACCAAAAGAAGGACCCCGACAGACCTCTAAAAGAAATTTATGAGGAAAATAAAGCTGTCTATCGCCAAATTGTAACCCTGGAGAACCAGCTGTATGAAGGAAAATCTATAATCGCAAAGGCAGCAAACAAAATCCGATTTGATCTGATTCCAATGAATAGTAAAATTCAAGATGACCCCGAGATGTTAGCTTTTGTAGATGATATTTTAGAAAAAGATAAAAAACTCCGTGAAAGCTCCTACAAACCATTATTAAAAAAATGATATTTGATACCCCTCTAAAGCAAGGGGGTTTATTTTTAATTATTTCTGTATTTGTTGGTTCATTATTCAATAGTTTGCGAACCGATTTTAATTCAATTCCCATGATTGCCATAGAAATTGAGCAAGCTACAGGTGAAATTCTATTGGAGAAAGAGAGTGGCCCCAACGAGATTAGATCCATCACAACAGATCAAGCGCTATTGTTGTACAAGGAGGGTATCCTGTTTGTAGATGCTAGAGATATAGAGGAGTATGAAGAGGGCCATATTCCTGGGGCAATATCATCAGAAGATTTCATGGAGCTTACATTTCATATTGAAGAAGTTCAATCAAAATCAGCTCCAATTGTCACTTATTGTGGAGGTGGAGAGTGTGCCAAAAGTGAGGACCTTGCATTTGACTTACAGGCAACAGGATATAACCAGATTTATATTTATTTAGGTGGTTGGATGGAGTGGGAGAATAAAGGATTTGAAATAGAAAAATGAAAATTGTATTCCAAAATCCCATCCTAATTTTGATGATCCGCTTGTTTTTAGGAGGGCTATTTATATATGCAAGCTTAGATAAAATCACAGACCCTCAGTCTTTTTCACGGGACATCTCCAACTACCACATTATCCCTTTTGGATTAGAAAACTCTATGGCGGTCATTTTGCCTTGGCTAGAGCTGTTTATTGGTCTGGGTCTTATTTTAGGGTGTCTGGTTGATGGCGCAGCCCTAGTTTCAATGAGTTTACTTGTTATATTTATTGTAGCTATTGGCTCAGCTATTTTAAGAGGATATAATATCGAATGCGGATGTGGATTAAAAGAGGGAGAAGTTGTGGGAACTCAAAAATTATTAGAAAATACTATCTTGTTTTTATTAGGGTTTTTAATTTTAAGACGTAGTAAAAAGAAATATGAAATTTTTCCCAATACAGATTGACCTGCAACAAAAGACGAATTTAACTTTCCACCCCTTTTTGCGAGAGTAGCTCAGTTGGTAGAGCACAACCTTGCCAAGGTTGATGTCGCGGGTTCGAGTCCCGTCTCTCGCTCAATGCCCCTTTAGGGGCATTTGTGTATTCTCTATTCAATGTGGTTTATGGTATCTAATTTTACAAATCAATATTTAAAATTTTGTTTTCTATTGTTTGTGGTAATGTACTTTGGGTGCACCAAAACCAAACAAAATCCATTGTTGGATTATCGAGATAACCCGATAGACTTTGCGTCAGTAACAGCCTACCATATTTCTGAGGCTACCAATAATGTGCTCTCTAAAGCTGACCAGAATTTAAAAAAAATCTTCCGAGTAAAAAACTCTGATAGAACATACAATAATACACTTCTCCCTCTAGATAATTTAGGAAATATAATCGATAATGTCTGGGGTCCAACCAGTTTGTTGTCGTTTACACACCCAAATAAAGAGGTGAGAAAGGCTGGACTTGAGGCAAGCCAGAAAGTAGAAGAATATTTAAACTCTCTCTCAGTTAATGAAAAACTATATAATGCAATCTATAGTTTCTCTCAGTCTTCAAATGGGTTAGGCCTCCAGAATATAGAGAAGAAACATTTGACTGATACTCTTCGAGATTTCAATCGGAGCGGGTTTGGCTATGGAAAAAAGATAAGGACCCGCGTAAAGGATATTTTAGACCAACTTTCAAAACTAAGTTTAAAATTTGAAAAAAATATTTCTGAAGCAAGAGACACCCTTTTTCTTTCAGGAAAACATTTAAAAGGTCTCTCTATTGACTATTGTGAATCCAGAAAAAAAGAAGAAAATCTCTATGCCATCGATCTCTCATATCCCAGCTATTACTCCTTTATGCAATATGCTGAATCTGATAGCGCACGCAAAGAGCTGAGGTATATGTACTGGAATAGAGCGTCGAGCGTTAATATTTCTGTGCTTGACTCACTTATACTTTTAAGAAATCAATTATCAGAAGTACTGGATTATCAGTCATTTGCTGATTATTCTACCGAAACTCTAATGGCAGAAAATGCTGCTACTGTGTGGGAGTTTGAAAGCTCACTCCATGAAATGATTATGCCAAAGGCGTTGGAGGATTATGATAAAATGCTTCAAGTTAAATCAGAGATAACGGGTGGCTATGAGTCTACCATTGAGTCATGGGAATCAGCCCGATATGAACACCTATTGAAGCTAAAAAAATACAAGCTGGACAGTGAAAAAGTAAGCGAATATTTTGAATTATATCAGGTAGTAGAGGGATTATTTGAGATTTGCAATAGGTTGTTTGGCATAAGTTTTAAGCAGATTGAAT
>CAXRJK010000111.1:0-12004 GCA_964230865.1 Winogradskyella sp. | reverse complement strand
TAATCTTCCGCGTAAGTCATATTATCGGAAAAACGGACATCAAAAGCTCCTGCCGGTGGTTTTGGAGGGAGGCTGTAGCTAAGTCTCTCACTATCCGGTACCTTTGTACCAAAGTAAAGAGGGATATCATTAAAGCGAATTACATTTGCATCTGCTAATCTATTTACAAAGGGTTTTGTTCTACCCTGATTATCAGATGCAGTTATTGTGATCTCGCCATCATTATACGATCTTAACCAATATCCTTTTCCTGGCTCAATAATCTCTGCGATAGAGTATCCTACATCAAATGAATAAATTGTATTTGGTATGATCAAATTATCCGGATCTAAGATAGAATTAGAATATATCGTTGTGGATATTCCTGAAATCATATTACAATCTTCAGCAATCTGAATGGTTATTTCTTCAATTTCAAAACCGGTCAGAGTTGAAAATCCGCCTTCATCATCAAAGCGAATCCAGTAACCTGTTCCATTTTCTAAATTGGATTCTAAATTGTATCCATTGTCAAATGAATACAGTGTATTTTCAATTGCATCTGGAAAAATATATTGATAGCCTGTGTTCTCCATTGCCAACGGTAAACCAACTGTAACCCAGTCAGGCGAATATGCTAGCATCATATCCATAGTTGGATCCTGCCAATCATTTGTAATTGCTCCCTGGTAAATTTCTTTACTACTTGAGGAATAGGATTGGATTAAAACAATGGTCTGTATACCACTCATCTCCCAAGATGGGTCTACATCAAAATGATGTGAGAACTGTCCTGTCTCTCCTTCCGCATAAAGTTCAAATGCAAAATGCTCATAACCTTCCACCGTGCAAAAATATTCATTGTTGTATTTATAGGTTAGAAGAAAGACTATCTTATTATCACTGGTTGTAATATCTCCTGTCATAGTTATATCTGCAACAAGGTCCAATCCGCCGTTATCCTGGTTTAAATAGGTAATAAAATCCATTTGAACTGGACTATCATCATTAATTAGATCGTTATAAACATTCACATAGTATGGATACATATTGGTTCCACCACCAATCACATCCGTGTGACCATTAAATTCAACATGAGGAATGCCCCCTACACCATACATTGATCCACGCTGGGAGTATCCGGGACTGGTATGTCCGTCACCTTCCCATATAAGAGGAATTACATTGGTATGATTTTCATAAAGCTGGTTGAGCCCGGCCCGGGCGTCAGGACAGTATCCTCACCAAGTTTGCGTGAAAACCTCACCAATAACTGAAATTTGAGTTCCATACACAAGTGTGTTTAAACAAAGTCCAAGGATTACGAAGATTTTATTCATTTTTTTCTCCCTTATTAAGTGCTCTGAATTAAGTATATCTAAAAAATGGTGTTTCAAATCAACTAATTATTTTTTCAAATATATCGGCCAAATGTACATATAATATTTTTTAACTCCAATTCTAATATGCTCAGTTTAGAGGCGAATATATGCGATTAGATTGATAGATTCTGTTAGTATGTATAGACTGAACCATGGTGATGATTTGGAAAAATGGATTTTCTATTGAATATCCTTCAGGTGCCAAAAGTGATAATTGAGATGTGTATACTCCATATTCCACCAAGGTCTCCCACTCACTTCCAAGATTCAAATCACGCATAACTTGCATATGAATTAGCTCACCATTGTAAGCTTCAAATTCTATACTGTCCTCAACTACTACTGCCCACGCCCTCACCACATCATTGATTGTCTTAAATGGTCGCACTTCCAAGTCAACAACAATGCTGTCACCTACTAATGTGTAAGTGTGCCCCATAAAAAGCTCATTATTAATGGCACTCTCATTCAGAACATCTCCGTGGGCATTATTCTCCACAGGCCCCTGCCCATTTAGAATGTGGACACCGTTTATAACAACTACAGGACAAAAGGGAACATTATACATAATACGTCTGAGTTCAACATCATCAGGATTGTAATCATACATAGGATCTATTGGAAGCGGTGAGTTCCAGTGATACCGAACCATTGTCACATCTATATTTTGCTCTTCAACAATTTCATCTAATATATGGTTTACCGGGACACAGGGAATACAACCAACATTAGTAAAAACTTCACCCATCACAACTTGACGAACCGATGTTTCTATGGTCAAATAAATTTCATGGATACTACCTAAGGTATCTAAAACAGAATATAACACATTTTGATTGCCTGGCTTTATTCCTTCTATAACTAAGCCCTGGTTATTTTCATTTCTCCATATAAATGTATTTATCTCATCAGCTGAGGACAGGAAAATTGAATCAGGTTCTATTCCTTCGACATCTAAATCAAAAAAATCTGCTGGAGTAAGCATAGTATCTTCTCCTACAAATATGAATATAGGTAATCCCTCTAAAACAATAAAATTAAGATAAATAATTTGGTTTTTATCAGAGTTACTATAATGTGCAGTGATTATTGTAGACCCAAAGTTTTTTCCAATAATTGTGAGAATTAATTCACTTTGAAATAATGAGACAATATTTGTGTCACCTATATCTTTTAATGAGAACACACCATCTTGAGGATCTCCATATATTAGGGATTCAATATCGATATTTAATGTATCTTCTGGCTGCAAATATTCTTTTCTTACTGATTGATCTACAGGTGGGTCTAAGGTCTCAGGAATGAGATCACATCCAAAATAGATAAGAATTATACTGATTAAGAATAATTGATTTTTCATAGTCTAACTTCTAATGTAAATCTTAGCCCATCAAACGGACTGATGTAACGACATACTCCCCCAGTGCATCTAACCCCTCCTTTCTCTGTCCCATAGGATGTTCTGAAGGTTAAAAGAGAGGAAGGTTTATATGATAATTCTCCGCTGACCCAAGTTGCATTTTCGTCATATGATGGGTCGGAGGTTTTATCTGTAACCAAAGAAAATGATAGCATTCGTTTCCAGTCCACTGAAAAAATAATTTGTTGATTATTGTAAACTAATCCATTTTTTGAGACACCTTGACCACCAAGTAAGCCGCTGAATACATAGGTCTGTATTTTTTTTGAAAAGTATGCTGGAATAAAAGTGAAGTATCGCTCTTTTGAAAGCCCGTCCAATGAGAAATCGGTAAAAGCAGCGATGGTACGATTTTGGAAAGTCATTCCAGAATATTCCAGCTCAATGTATAGTTCTTGAAATGGGTAATATACTAAATCCATTTTTGGTAGGATTTGATTATTTTTTAAACCATCAATCGACGTTCTACTAGTTTGAGAAAATATTCCTGTAAATAAAAATGATTCTCCAAGATTTTTTCGGTAATCTAAATAATATCCAACCTCATCTCCATAATCAACGACATGTGTTAGATTTGCTAATAGACCAACATCATGTTGACGGAGAGAGGTAGGTCCTAGATTATAAGGTAACGATTTAGAAGCAAGACGATTTAAATTTATTTTATTTTCCACAGATTCAATTCCACTTTGATATAGCTTATATTCAATGGATAAAGTAGAATGATCAGGTAAAGAGCCTATCCACTGGGAGTATAACACGGTACCAGATTGACTGGAGATAGATTCAAGTGTTTTTAAATTTGTACCATCAAAACTCTGTTTAACCAGGGGCATGTCATACCATTTATTTATAGCTCCGTACTCTATGTTCCACTCCCAATTTTCTGAAAAATAAGTAAATAACAGCCCAGTCCCTATGACCGTTGCCTCTTGCTCATAAGAATCAAGACTTGTTGATGAGAGGTTTTCCAAATTTAATGATTCTATTTTTATTGGAGATCTAAATTTTGATACAGTAAAATATCCCGAGCTGTTCCAGTCCTCTAAACCTGGGAAATAATTTAATTGAACCCCACCAATATCATAGTTGGTAAAAATATCTGGCGTTCGATCAGCCGAAGGAGAGTAAGATGTAAATTCTGCTCTTTTGCCATAAAGAGAAGTGATTTGAAGCTCTTCATTTAAGTCAAAGTCTACTCGAAGACCAAATGGGCGATTATCAAAATCCAATGCTTTATCCTCAAAAAAATTGAATGCAAGCCCGTTTCCAAAAACAGCTGTTAAATGTCCTGTATAAAGAGACCATGAGTCTTGAATTATATTTAAGGATAAAGTGCGGAGCCCTGAAAATTTTAAACCATATTCTGGAGGCTTATTATATGAAAATTCTGAAATAATATCCCATGTGTCTCCCTGTATATTTAAAGAAAAATAATTTTCAGTATATATAAACTCATTTTCTGGCTGGACATTCTCACCATATCGGGAGTAAAGACTACCATTAAAAGTCAGTGCGAAAGCCCACGTATTAATCCCAATAATTAATGTGGGTAAAGAATAATTTAATATAGAAATGTTACGTATTTAGTTTTTAACTGTTGTGGAATCTAATGGTTCTGGTTCTCCTAAGTCCAATGCATCTATAATCACCGCTTCAATTTCCTTTTCATCTCCTGGGATGTATCCTGAATGTTCCCATAAAATTTCTCCATCCGGTGAGACTAGAATCGAAAACGGAAGAGATTCAGAGTTGAATTTCCCAAAAAACTTTTGCTCTGGATCTAGATATACAGGATAAGAGATTTTCTTTGATTTTAAAATGGTTGATATTTTCTTAGAAGTCTTTGAGTCATCAATTGATATACCAACAACTTGAAAAGTTTCATCTTTGTATTTATGGTGCAGAATATCTAATTCTTTCATCTCCTTTAAACAAGGAACGCACCACGTTGCCCAAAAACTTATCATGGTATATTTATTTTTGATAATCTTTTTGGAAGATATATTTTTTCCCTTTAGCGATTTAATTTTTACAGTGGGCAAAGCCCTATATTCTTTTACAACTTCTACTCCTTCTGAATAGAGAAATGATATAATTGTTAAAAGCAGAATGGCTAGTAGTGTGTTTCTCATATTACGATTTAGGTTAATTAAAATTTATTCCTCTAGAATATATGTAAATTTGACATTTAAAATGTAAGTTATATTCCCAATATATATCCTTGTGATTCCTCTGAATTATTACGCTAAATTAGAAGCAAAATACAATTTAATGTAAGTATACACTAACAAATAGTACAATATATTTAAGTCAAAATGGACGATTAAAAAGGATTAACACTCTTTTTTTGAATTTTTTTCCAGGTATCCCTTAAAGGGACCGTTCTGTTAAAAATTAAATATTTTCCTGAATGTTCCTCAGAGTCTAAACAAAAATATCCCTGTCTCTCAAATTGAATAGTTTCCCCTTTTTTAACAGTTTGAACTGCTGGTTCTACCCTTCCATCCTTTAAAATAGTCAAAGAGTTTGGATTTATATTTTGTGTAAAGTGTCCTCCGTCCTCAACTTTTGCTGGATTCTCAGTTGTAAATAGTCTATCGTACAGCCGAACTTCCATAGGCAGTGAATTTTCTGCGGAAACCCAATGAAGTGTTCCCTTTACTTTTCTACCATCCGGAGCAGAGCCTCCTTTTGTTTGGGGGTCATATGTACATCTTAATTCCACAATTTCTCCATTATCATTTTTAATTATATCCTTACAGGTAATAAAATATGCATATCGTAGTCGAACTTCTTTTCCCAGTGTCAATCGAAAAAACTTTTTGGGTGCATCTTCCATAAAATCTGATTTTTCTATATATAATTCCCTGGTAAATAAAATCTTTCGTTTTCCAGCACTTGGATCTTCGGGGTTATTAATTCCCTCTACCTCTTCCTCCTTATCCTCTGGGAAATTCTCAATCACTACTTTCAGAGGATCTAATACTCCCATAAATCGTAGCGCTCTTTTGTTTAAATCTTCCCTTACTGAGTGTTCAAGTAGAGCCATATCTGCTGTCATAGCTCGCTTTGCTACTCCCAAATTTTCTGCAAAATTTCGAATAGATGTCGGTGAATAACCCCGCCTTCTCATTCCTGATATAGTAGGCATCCTCGGGTCATTCCATCCGGACACATAGTTGCTCTCCACCAGTTCCAAGAGCATCCGTTTGCTCATAACAGTAAAATTTAAATTCAATCGAGCAAATTCAATTTGTCGGGGATGATAGACATTAAGCTGTTCTAAAAACCAGTCATAGAGTGGTCGATGATCCTCAAACTCCAATGTGCAAAGTGAATGTGTAATTCCCTCGATGGAATCTTCCAAACCATGGGCCCAGTCATACATAGGATAAATACACCATGTTTCCCCAGTTCTGTGATGAGATTCATGCAATATCCTGTAAATAACCGGATCTCTCATGTTCAGGTTAGAGTGGTTCATATTAATTTTTGCACGAAGAACTTTCGAGCCATTAGGAAACTCCCCCGCTTTCATTCGCCTGAATAAATCCAAATTTTCATCAGTGGGACGATCACGAAAAGGACTTTCCCTACCCGATTTGGTCAAAGTACCCCGGAATTGATTGATCTCTTCCGCTGACAGATCACAGACAAAGGCTTTTCCGTTTTTCACCAGAGTCTCAGCATGATTGTACATTTCATCAAAATAATCTGAGGCATACAGTACTTTATCTCCCCACTCAAAACCCAACCATCTCACATCTTCGATAATGGAGTTTACATACTCTTTTTCTTCTTTGGATGGATTAGTATCATCAAACCGCAAATTGCACTGGCCATTGTATTTTTCAGCAAAACCAAAATTGATGCAGATGGATTTGGCATGACCAATGTGGAGATATCCATTAGGTTCCGGTGGAAAGCGGGTGACTATTTTATGGTGCTTCCCTGAGGACAGATCATCTTCAATAATCTGCTGAATAAAATTTTTGGATTCACTCATGATCAATTGGCAGTATTTCTATCGCTTTCTCTAATCTTCTAATACATACATCCTTCCCCAAAACTTCCATCATATGAAATAGTGATGGTCCTGCACCAGTTCCACTGACAGCCAACCGAACAGGATGAATAAATTTTGCGGGACTTACCTCTTTTATCTCACTTAATTTTCTCAATTCAATTTCTATACTTTCCTGGGTCCAATTTACTATATTTTTTAGGACTTCCATTAAATATGTAATCAGTTCATTTACTTCAAAAGTTTTCCACCGCTTTATCATAGTTTTTGTATCATATCCTTGCGGATCATCAAAAAAATAACCGCTGGAATCCATCAATTCAATAATTGTTTTACAGCGCGGTTTCATGAGTTCAATAACAGAGAGCAAATAATCGACAGATTCACTATCTCCCCACGACATATTTATGGAATGAATTGATTTTAAAATATCCTCATTTTCCATTTTTAAGATCGTCTGCTGATTCATCCACTCTAGCTTTTGAATGTCAAATACCGCTCCTTTTTTTAAAACCCGCTCCAAAGAAAATTCACTAATAAGTTCGTCCAATCTAAAGAGCTCTTGTTCCGTTCCGGGGTTCCACCCTAGTAAAGCCAAATAATTTACCAAAGCTGAGGTTAAGATTCCCTGATCCCGAAATGCCTGTACTCCGGTAGCACCATGACGCTTACTCAGCCGCTTTTTATCAGGTCCTAATATCATAGGTAAATGTGCAAATTGCGGAATTCTATAACCCAGTGCATTGTATAAAACAATTTGTTTTGGAGTATTCGAAATGTGGTCTTCACCACGGATGATGTGAGTGATTCCCATATCGTTATCATCTACAACCGCAGTAAAATTATAGGTAGGAGAACCATCCGTGCGGGCTACAATGAAATCATCCAACTCATTATTTTGTACAGTAATTTCACCATAAATGGAGTCTGAAAATTTTGTTTCCCCTTCTGGTATTTTAATTCTGATTACATTTAAAGTGTTTTTATCAAGCTTTTCTTTAGCAACATCCTTCGTGAGAGAGCGACATGTCCCAGGGTAGGTATAGCCTAACCCAGCTTTTTCTCTTTCGCCCCTGATTCTAGCCAGTTCCTTCTTGTCACAAAAACACCGATATGCATTATCTGATACCAATAATTTTTCAATTGATTTTTTATATAAATCATTTCTCTTAGATTGATAAACCAGTTTTTCATCCCAATCACAATTCATCCAATTCAGAGATTCACATATCTGATCCACAAGTTCTTGCTTAGACCGGACTTTGTCAGTGTCCTCAATCCTCAGCAAGAACGTCCCACTATGGGATCGTGCAAACAACCAATTGAATAATGCCGTTCTTGCACCACCTAAATGGAGCTCTCCCGTTGGACTAGGAGCAAATCGAACTCTAACAGATTGGTTTGTATATTGTGTCATAATGAGGGCTCAAATTAAAACGAAAAAATCTTTCAAATAATTTACATTTTTTCCAAATATCATATGTGCTCTTTTAACACCGGAAGCTCACCACATGACCTCGTGCAACAAAATGGAACAACTGAGAAAATTAAACCATATCTAAAAGAGACAAACCTATCCAAAAATTTGCAGAAAGTATATTAACTAACATTCCCAATATATTTAAGTGTCAGAAATTTAGAAATAATTAATTAAAAGTATTCCTCAGTCAAACAATTCCTAAGTGCATGAACAACTGATCCAGTATAACTTTTGCTATCAATTTATCTAAATAAACTTTATCTTAAATTATAATTTTGAGTAGAAACACTGCCATATTTCTTTTAATTCTAACGGGTGTTTTATGGAGTACCGGTGGATTTATTATAAAGACCATCCCCTGGCCTCCCCTAACTATTGCAGGCCTTAGAAGCGGGATCACATTCGCTCTGGTATACTGTTACAGTAGGCCCAAGTTTTCTAAATTTGATAAGTATACCTGGGGCGGTGCATTATCTTACGCTTTGATGGTAGTATGTTTTGTAATCGGAAATAAAATGACATCAGCAGGGAATGTTATTCTGATTCAGTTCTCAGCTCCCGTATATGTGGCAATTTTTAGCTTTTCATTTCTAGGAGAAAAAGCCACAAAAGTAGACTGGCTCACAATTTTTATCATATTGACTGGGTTAGGATTTTTTTTTATGGATGAACTTTCCCTATATCAGCTGTGGGGGAATATTTTCGCACTTTTGTCAGGAATTGGATTTGCGGGGCTAACCCTCTTTATGCGTAAGCAAAAGGATGGCAGACCTATTGATTTAGTAATTTTAGGAAACTTAATTACATTTTTACTTTGCACCCCTTTTTACGTTAAAGCAGTACCATTTGAAATGCAACCCTGGCTTTTGATCACCTTTTTAGGAGTTGTTCAACTAGGCTTTGCCTCCATACTGTATAGCACAGCGATAAAGTATGTATCTGCTCTCGATGCGATCATTTATCCCGTTGTTGAACCAATTTTTAATCCTATTTTTGCTTTTATCTTTTTAGGAGAAAATATGGGTATAAATGCTCTGTTTGGAGGTGCACTAGTTGTAGCAGGGGTCATAGGCCGTGGGATTGCCCAAAAACCTACCAATTAATAACAAAAGTAATTAGCAAAATATTACTCTCCTATTAATCCTATCATCTCCTAATTAGAGTGCTTGTTTTACATCCAATTCAAACTTTAGTTTTTTCGCCGTTTTTAAATGTAATTTCTATCAATTAACCAATTATTTATATTATGAATGACACACCCTATAACATCCCAAAACCAGAAAATGAACAAATAAAAAGCTATGAGCCTGGCTCACCAGAAAAGATTTCACTAAAAGCAAAAATCACTGAGTTAAAATCTACCCACATTGAAATACCGATTATCATAGGCGGAGAAGAAATAAAAACCGGAAACACAGGTGATTGTGTCATCCCTCATAATCATCAACATGTTTTGGGTACTTTTCACAAGGCCGGTGAAAAAGAAATTCAGCTTGCAATAGACTCCTCCCTAGAGACATGGAAGTGGTGGTCCAAAACTTCCCTTGAGAAAAGAGCAAAGATATTTTTAAAAATGGCAGAACTTTTAGCAGATTCATGGAGGGACACAATCAATGCTGCTACAATTCTAAATATGAGCAAAAATGCTTTTCAGGCAGAAATTGATGCAGCCTGTGAGCTCATAGACTTTTGGAAGTTCAATGCCTGGTTTGCTCAGGAATTATATCAGCAGCAACCTATGTACTCCCCTGATGGAATGAAAAATTCAACAGAGCATCGTCCACTGGAAGGCTTTGTTTTTGCTGTAACACCTTTCAATTTCACCAGTATCGCCGCCAACCTCCCCTCTGCTCCAGCTCTTATGGGAAATGTAGCTCTCTGGAAGCCAGCATCTAGCACAGTTTACCCCGCATATTTTCTTATGAAATTATTCAAGGAAGCGGGACTTCCGAATGGTGTAATAAACTTTATTCCCGGAGATGGCTCGGTTGTTGGACCATCCGTTATGAATCATTCCGATCTTGCTGGTATTCATTTTACAGGTTCAACCGCTGTATTTCAAAATATGTGGAAAACTGTTGGTGAAAATATCTCAAAGTATAGGTCATATCCCCGCATTGTGGGAGAGACCGGTGGAAAGGATTTTTGTATTGCACATGAGTCAGCACATATTGATGGTTTGGTTACATCAATGGTAAGAGGTGCTTTTGAATTTCAGGGACAAAAATGTTCTGCACTATCCAGGATTTACATACCATCAACAATTTGGAAAGAGGTAAAAGAAAAATTCACAGCGGAAGTAAAAACAGTTAATATGGGAGACCCTGAGGATTTTACCCATTTTGTAAATGCTGTTATCGATAAATCTGCATTTGATTCTATTACTAGATATATTGATCACGCAAAGGACTCTGATGAAGCGGAGATTTTAGTGGGAGGAAATTACGATGATTCAGTTGGATATTTTATTGAGCCAACTGCAATAATAACCACCAATCCAATTTATAAAACCATGGAAGAAGAAATATTTGGTCCCGTTCTGACCATTTATGTTTATAACCCAGAAAAATGGGACGAAACATTAGAACTGGTAGATTCTACATCACCCTACGCCTTAACAGGTGCTGTTTTTGCCAGCGATCCAATCGTGATAAATGAAGTAAAACAAAAGTTGTGTCACTCTGCAGGTAATTTTTATATTAATGATAAGCCTACAGGAGCGGTAGTTGGTCAGCAGCCGTTCGGAGGTAGTAGAGCATCGGGAACCAATGATAAAGCCGGTTCCATTTTTAATTTAATTCGATGGGTCTCCCAGCGAACCATAAAAGAAACATTTGAACCACCTTCAGATTACAGATATCCATTTATGGATGAAAAATAGGACAAACACTTTAACAATCAAAATCAGATATGACATATGACCAATCGATCTGAAATAAATCCACTGAAAAAAGTCCTCGTTCACAATCCCGGAGTAGAGCATCAATATACACTTCCGGAAAATACATTCGAATGGACAAAGGATATAGATGGAAAAATGATTCATAATCCCGATTATTTGTTGTTTGATGATCTTATCTCACCTTCACTCATGAAAGATGAGCACTCTCAATTGGTCTCAATCTTAAAAACATTTACTGGAGATAAAAATACACTGCAATTCTGCGATCTACTTTTGGAGGTGCTAAATAATGATAATGCAAAATCTGACCTTTTGGAACAGTGTCTAGCGCTAGATAATGAAATATACAAATGTAATCTTTCATTTGATAAACAAATGATCTTGGATTTGGATCCTTCTCAATTTTTAAATGTCTTACTATCTGGAAGAATGGACAAGAACGGAGTTCAACATTATTTAAAATGGCCTCTACCAAACCTTATTTTTACAAGAGATATCGCTGTAATGCTTGGAAATACACTTCTTCTAACCTGGGGAAAGCGAAATGTGAGAAAAAGAGAAATGCTTTTAAACAGCTTTTTGGCTCATCATCACGCTATCTTTGAGCCTATAGCTCGTTTTGATTTTCACAAACAATACCCGGATTTATCTATTGAAGGAGGAGATATTATACTGTTTGATGAGACTACCCTGTTCATAGGGTTAAGTGAGCGAAACTCAAAAGAATCAATTGATGGTATTTTACCCCTATGTTTTGAAGAGGGCTTTAATCAGATCATCGCCGTGGATTTACCAAAAACTAGAGCTATTATGC
>CAXRJK010000110.1:0-76713 GCA_964230865.1 Winogradskyella sp. | reverse complement strand
TAACATCATCACCTTGAGAACATTTTCGAAAGTCTATGGACTAGCGGGGATGCGCATTGGATATGGCTTTGCTCACGAATCACTCATTCGTAATTTAATGAAGGTTAAAGTTCCATTTGAACCATCCTTTCTTGCTCAGGTGTCTGGTTTTGCTGCATTGGAAGATAAACCTTTTATCGATAAATCTTTAAAATTGAATGGTAAAGGGATGAACTATTTATGTGAGAACTTCTCTAAATTAAATGTGAAGACTGTCCCTTCAGTTACTAATTTTGTAACCACAGTTTGGAATTCGCCTAAGCAGGCTAAATCCATCTTCGAAAAACTGCTAATGAAAGGAATCATTGTAAGACACCTGAACAGTTTTGGATGGACCGACTGCTTAAGAGTTTCTATTGGTCTTAAAGAAGAAAATAAGCAATTGATAGAATGTTTAAGGGCTATAATATAGTTGATAATTAAAAATATGAATTCATATAAAATTACAGGGTTTGATCATTGTGAAATGTATGTGAGTAATGCTAAACAGGCAGCCCATTATTACCGAACCACATTTGGATTCCAACCTATTGCATATAGAGGATTAGAAACCAATTCGAGAGATAAAGTCAGCTATGTGTTAAAACAAAATAAAATCAGATATGTCATTACATCTCCGCTTGATAGCAGCTCTTTAATTGGGGAACACATAAAAAAACACGGGGATGGAATAAAGGATGTATCTTTTACAGTGAATAATGCTGAATCTGCCTGGAAAGAAACTACATCAAGAGGGGGCTTAAGCATCCAAGAACCAACTTTGCTAGAAGATGAGAATGGTGAGGCAGTAGTTGCAACTATCAAAACATTTGGGGATACTACTCATACATTTGTAGAGAGAAACAATTACCACGGAGCTTTTCTTCCGGGCTATGAAATGTATGATCCAAAAGAATTAGTTGCGGATCCAACAGGATTAGTTCACATTGATCACATAGTCGGCAATCAATCTGATGGAGAGATGCAGACAGTTTGCCAATTTTATGAAAAAGTGTTTGGTTGGCATAGGTTTTGGACTGTTGATGATAAAGACATAAACACAGATTATTCTTCCTTACGATCTATCGTCATGGCTAATGATAATGAGATAATCAAAATGCCCATCAAGGAGCCTGCTGATGGATTGAAAAAATCACAAATTCAAGAATTTATAGATTTTTACAAAAATGCTGGAATTCAACACATTGCCATGTCCACTAAAGATATTATCAGAACAGTAAGAAAATTAAAATCAAATGGTGTTGAGTTTTTATCAACACCAGAAACATACTATGATTCACTATCACAACGTATTGGTAATATTCATGAAGATATAAATACATTGAAAGAGCTTGGGATTTTAGTTGATAAAGATGAAAATGGGTATATGTTGCAAATATTTACAAAACCTGTTCAAGATAGACCTACATTATTTTACGAGATAATCCAAAGAAAAGGTTCTCAAAGTTTTGGAAAAGGCAATTTTAAAGCATTATTTGAATCTATAGAACGAGAACAAGAATTAAGAGGGAATTTATAAAACAGTGAATGAAAGAAAATGAAATTTGTAACCTATAAGTCTAAAGATAATGAACAAAATAAATTTGGATATATTGAAAATGACAATATCATTGATATTACAGAAGCAAAGAAATGGCTAAATGATTCAATGGGAAACCAAAATTATTTAACTATTCCTAATTCACTTCAGGAATCACTTTCAAATTGGGATACTTATTTCAATCTTATCCAGGGAATGAAGTGTGAACTAGAATCTATTGATATAGAAGAATTAAAAGCTAAAAAACTCTCTTCAGAATTAAACGAAGTGCGATGGCTTCCGCCTGTCACTCACCCTCAATCATTTAGGGATTTTTACGCTTTTGAACAACATGTAAAAGCTGCCAGAAAGTTACGTGGTTTGGAGATGCACCCAGATTGGTTTCGTTTGCCTATATTTTATTTTTCTAATCCCAATGCCCTATATGGACACAAAGAAAATATTCCATACCCTGACAACACAAATGAACTTGATTTTGAGTTAGAATTTGCTATTATTATAGCCAATGGAGGCAAAAACATAAAAAAGGAAGAAGCCGATACTTATATCGCTGGCTACACCATCTGTAACGATTGGTCAGCTCGGGATTTGCAAAGAGAAGAAATGCAATTGAGTTTAGGGCCTGCAAAAGGAAAAGATTTTGCAACAAGCTTTGGCCCTTATATGGTTACTCCCGATGAACTGAAAAATGACTTGGATGAATATGGGAAATTACATCTTAGGATGACTTGCCATGTAAACGATGAACTAATTTCAGATGGGAACACAAATGATCTTTTTCATCCTTTCACAACCATGATTGAAAGGGCTAGTATGAACACCAATTTGGTTGCTGGTGATTATCTGGGTTCGGGTACAGTGGGCACAGGATGTATCCTTGAATTACGTCCTGAAAATGTAGGAGGATGGCTAAAAAAAGGTGACGTAATCCGATTAAAGGTTGACAAACTCGGAGAGCTAGAAAATACAATTATCTGATGATTGATAAACCATTTCAATTTAGAATAAAAATAGGATAGTCAACTTGCCATTTTATTTACAGCAAGGGGACATCCCAACTAAACGTCATATTCAATTCAAAGATGAAAACGGAAATTTATATTGGGAAGAACTCATCAGCCGTGAAGGGTTTAGTTCAATTTATTCTAACGTCTATCATATCAACCCACCTACGGCCATTCGATTAGTTGGAAAGTTTCAACCAGAAACTTTGGAAATATGGAGAAAGGAACATCGTCATCATCATCTAAAAACATATGAATTGAATTCCCCAGGAGATTCAATTAGATCAAGAATACCATTGTTTTTTAATAGCGATGTGATTTTATCTAAAGCAACTTTAAATAAATCTATGAAGGAATATTACCGTAACGCTCACTATGATGAAGTTTTATTTATTCACAATGGAAAAGGGGAATTTAAATCCAATTTTGGGAATATGATTATAGGTAAAGGAGATTTTATTATTATCCCCAGAGGTGTAATTTGGAAATTAGAAATTGATGTGCCATTGGTTCATTTTGTCATTGAAACTGCAGGCCCCATTGAAACCCCCACCAGATATCGAAATAGAAATGGTCAGCTTTTAGAATATTCACCTTATAGTGAGAGGGATATTCGAACACCGGAGCTTATGGAGCCAAATAATGATAAAAATATTACTGTGAATGTAAAACTAAAAACGGGGATACAAAGCTATCTCTATAAAAATCATCCTTGTGATTTGGTTGGTTGGGACGGATATTATTTCCCATGGGTTTTTAACATCAATGATTTTATGCCTGTCACAGGAAAGGTTCACCAACCGCCGCCTATACATCAAACTTTTCAAGCACCGGGTGTAGTGATTTGCTCTTTTGTCCCTAGACTTTTTGATTATCATCCTAAGTCCATTCCGTCTCCTTATGCTCACAGCAATGTTGATTCTGATGAAATACTATATTATGTCAAAGGAAATTTTATGAGCCGCAACAGCATTGAAGAAGGCTCTATTACATTTCATCCTTCCGGGCTTCCACACGGTCCTCATCCAGGAAAAATTGAGGAGTCTCTAGGCAAAAAAGAAACCAATGAATTAGCAATTATGGTGGATACATTTAAGCCATTGAATCTAACTACTCTTTCCAAAACAATAGATGACAAAGAATATCCTCTCACTTGGATGTAATGATAATTGACCCCAAAACCCAAAATTTTTCCGAAAACCATAAACTTATGATTGGATCAATTTTACCCCGCCCTATAGCCTTTGTGTCAACCTGTTCTCTAAATGGAATATTCAATTTAGCTCCATTTTCATATTTTAATGGTGTTTGCTCCAAACCACCTACAATTGTGTTTGCTCCAGCACGAAGAGGCTATGATGGAAAAACTAAAGACACACTCGATAATATTCGTGAGACGGGTGAGTTTGCAGTAAACATTGTCTCTGAAGATATAGCTGAGAAAATGGTTGATTGTTCCACAGATTTCGAACCGGAAATAAGTGAATTTGATATAGCAAAACTTACACCTCTGACCTGTCAAAAAATAAAGGCTCCAATGGTAAAAGAATCGAAGGTGCGTTTTGAATGTATCCTCAATAAAATTGTTTCAATCGGAAATCCAGAACCTGGAGGCGGTTTTATTGTAATTGGCACAATTGTTCTTTTTCATATTGATGATGATATATATAATGATGGTAAAATAAATATTGAAAAACTGCAGCCAGTTGGCAGACTTTCAGGGAACAAATATATTCGAACATCAGATTCTTTTGAAATCATAAGAAAAGTCAAGCCAGATTAACAAGCTCCTCCAAATCTTTTTCTTATTTCTTGTTTTTTTTATCAAGCATGAACTCCCATCTTCAAAAGCAAATCTATAAGGCTCAATGTTTTGGAAATGTGGAGCCTATTGAGTTTATGGTGCCTTATCCAAACCTATTTTCTTTGGTGGAAGGGCAAAACGTTAAGTTCAAAGATTCAATTTTATATAAGGATACCCCTCTCTTAAATGAAGAATTCTTAGGTTTAGCCAACAGAGCAGCGTCATGGCTAGCTTCTCAAGGGGTAGAGCCGGAATCAAAAATATTTCTCCCAGAACTTCCTTTTCCTTATTCTGAAATCATGGCATTTGGAATCTGGAATTTAGGAGGAGTTTTAGTTCTATCTGATGATGGGAAATATCACAACAATTGTGATATAGATATTTTAAATATCATTTCACCACAACTTGATTTTCAATTTGAATTAAAAAAATCTAACCCAAACTTTGTTCCATTGTTTAAGCCCAACTTATTGGATGAAGCTTTGTTAATCTGGAACAAAGGTGTTGGAATTAGATTGAGCCACTACAATCTGCTTGTTAATGCAAATGGGGTCCAGAAAGCCCTCAACCTTAAACGTGGCTCATCAATTAAAGTTGAACTTTCCCCCACCTCAACTGCATGGGTTATAATACAACTTATATTGCCGTTTTATACAGGGACAGAGTTGACAACAAAACAATCCGACATCACTGTAGGCTTACAAAACCAATTTAATAACTCTGATTATATCATACAACATAGGTGGGATAAAACAAAAAAAACGGAACCGCCAACAATCTATATTTTAGATAAAAATAGCGGAGTACTCTCAATAAATGAAAAACCTATTCACTTAACTGAATACAAAATAAAAAATAAAATATTAAAACTAAACGGACATTCTGTAATGATGGGATATACCAATGAACAATTAAATCATAACTCTTTTATTGAAAATTCCTTATTCATTGATATAATTTCCTAAACTATATCTTTCAGCACATCTGTTGCGTGAGTTTTAGTGTTTACTTTTGAGTAAACTTTTTTAATTATCCCGTTTTTATCAACTAGATAAGAATACCGATGAATTCCTTCGTATTCTTTACCCATAAATTTTTTCAAACCCCACGCACCGTAGGCTTTTATTGTTTCCTTTGACTCATCACTAAGTAGAAAAAAATTAAAATTCTGCTTATCATAAAAGTTTTTCTGTTTTTTTACTGTATCAGCGCTCATCCCCAAAATTACTGTATTCTTGTTTTGAAATTCTTTGAACTCATCACGGAGCCCTTGCCCTTGAATTGTTCAGCCAGGGGTACTTGCTTTTGGAAAAAACCAAATTAACACGTTCTTCCCTTTAAAATCACTTAAAGAAACTATCTCATCATTTTGGTTTTGTAATGAAAAGTCAGGTGCTTTATCTCCTTCTTTCAACATACTTATTCTCCTTCATTTAATTTAGGACCATTCCATATAGCTGCTTAACATAAAGTAAATATACTAATCATATATATATCTTCGATATAAAATTCAAGTACTCTTATGATAGCCTCAAGTATACTAAATCAACTTCATTTTGAAAATTGCTACTAAATTAATTCGGTTTCATTGTAGCTTATAAAATTTACTGATATGTTCTGTAGAAAACATCCTTTTTGGCCGAAAATTTGTCTATTTTTTACCTCTCTTATGACTATATGCTATTTAAGCTCTTCTTATTCAATCTTTCCATTTGTTTAAAAATGATTTAACCCAAATATTAAAATTACCTGATTCAATCTCTAAACGAATGGTCTTCATTAATTTCATATAAAATGCAATGTTAAGTGTGCTGGTAATTCTCATACCTAAAATCTCATTCACATTAAACAAATGACGAACATAGGCTTTTGAAAATTGTTTTCCAAAAGGTGAAGTGCTTGTTTTGTCAATTGGACTAAAATCATCCTTAAATTTTTTATTTCTAATATTTAATGTTCCATTATCAGTAAATATATGTCCATTCCTTCCATTCCTAGTTGGTATGACACAGTCAAACATATCCACACCATGACATACTGCTTTTATTATATCATCTGGTTTTCCTACGCCCATTAAATATCTTGGTTGACCTACAGGTATGTGTTCATTGCATAAAGCCACCATATCCATCATTTCGGATTTTTCTTCACCTACTGCCAATCCTCCAATCGCCATTCCACACGTTGAATAGGGAATTAATTCTTCTATACTACGTCTTCTAAGTTCTGGATAGACATTCCCCTGAACAATTGGAAATAAATTTTGTTTCCAATTAAAATTGGTCGGATTATTCTTCAGATATTTAAAAGATTTTTTTGTCCACTGTGTTGTCCTTATGACAGATTTTAAGACTGTTTTTTTTTCACTTTTACCAGGTGGACATTCGTCAAAGGCCATGATGATGTCTGCTCCTAAATTTCGCTGAATACTCATAGATTTTTCTGGTGTAAAAAAATGTTTGCTACCATCTATATGAGACTGAAACTCTACTCCTTCATCCGATATATTATTCAATCGAGATAATGAAAACACTTGAAAGCCTCCACTGTCTGTTAAAATAGGACCCTCCCACCCTGAAAAACCATGGAGCCCTCCGGCTTTTTTAACAATGGTATCTCCAGGCCTGAGAAAGAGGTGATAAGTATTACCCAAAATAATTTCTGTATCCAAGGATTTCAATTCCTGTGGAGTGAAAGTCTTTACAGTCCCCAATGTTCCAACAGGCATAAAAGTCGGTGTTTTGATGCTACCATGGTGTGTTGATACTAACCCTGTTCTTGCAGAAGAATAGGTGTCTTTTTTGATAATCTTAAAGTTCAATAAAAAATAAAATTTACCAGTCAGCCCCAAAAGAAAAATAATATTGGGGCTTGGAAAATCCTCCAGTGTCCTTTACATCCCAAGCTACATCAATTCTTAGTAAACCAAATGGCGTGAATAATTTAAATCCAGTTCCCAAACCTGAAATAATAGGAGAATTGATGGTCATATCATTATACTTTGAAGCAATTGCTTCTTTATCCCAAAACTCTTTCTGAGAGTCCCAAGCTGCCCCAATATCATAAAAAAAATGACCGAACAAATATGTGGCAGCAACCTTTTTAGGAGGCCCTAATGCAAAAATGAATGGAAATCTGTATTCAAAATTAGCTAACGCCACATTAGACCCTTGTCTTTCTACATACCTAGCACCTCTTACCGGCATGGCATATTCTGCAAAAAACACATTTTTTAAAATATTGTCACTTTCTTCTAAAATAGGTGTTCTTGAAGGACGAGAATCATCTGCCCCGTTCGTTTCTCCATTTCCAAAATACCAATTTGGCAAACCTCCAAGAAAAAAGCTCTGTTGGTCAGATCCCATACTTTTGCCTATCATCAACCTTCCTGCTAAAGAATAGTATTTACCAAAACGGAGATATTTTCGGGCATCCCACTTTAGTGTGCTGAATTTTAAATTTCCATTTCCAACTCCAGGGCTAGCTCTAAGAGAAATATTTTGTCTAAATCCATCCACAGGACCCGTGTACCCAAAAACTGAATTATCATAAATCCAACCGATAGATGGAAGTATTGCTGATAGCTCTGCTATTGGGTTTTCAATTAATTCACCAGTAATTGTGTTCTCCCAAAACTCTTTATAATTAAATACATGGCCGGTTAATCCAAGGTCTAGCCTGTGAAATCTGTTAAAAGGAAGAGTAAAGTATCCGCCTCCTGCTAATTGCTTAAGTCTTCCATAAACTGGGCCGTTAGATGAAAAACCTATTTGCCAAAGATATGCGGTTTGATAAAGTAATAAATGATAATCATATCGGTTTTTTAAATTTGAAAATGCCAAATAAAAATCACTGTTGTCTAAAGAAATAACTACATCAGTTCCAAAGCTTATTCGGTAATCACCTAAAATATCACTCCAGTAAAAATAAGTCATTCCCTGAGCTCCATAAATATTACTGAAAGAAAAATTCCCTCCAGCTAGGTCCAATGAAAATTTAGGGAGATACCTCTGCGAGATGAACCCTTCGGCTAGCCTCAAACTATCTTGTGTATAATCAGGATTATCTTTTGCTAATATTATCTGATCGTTGAAATGTTCATAGCGGGGAGCAAAAATATAACGGCTATAATCAATGGATGATTCTATAACCTCCTGGTTTCGTCTCTTGTCCATTCGTAAATCACTAAAAGATTCCTCTTCATTACGATTTAAATAAAAATTGGTTGGTCCAATTTCATGAGCAGAGATTTCAAGTGGATATGATAAAGTGTAAATATCCCACCCGCCTTTATTAAATCCAGAAAAAACCAGTGATTTATCATTAGCAGAAAGGCTAAGCTGTTGTATCCCAGTTAATACATTTGTAATCTGCTGTGAGTTTCCAGAGGGGATATCATGACGAACAATGTTCCAAACTCCCTGGTCGTCTGAAGTATAAAACAAAACATTTTTAGTGTGTGCCCATATAGGATAAGTTTCATCAAAGTTTGTATAGGTTACTCTTTCAATAGAGCGACTTAAAAGATCCATAATATAAATATCCCGCTGTGCATAATCATGCACATACATATCTAAAGAGTTTCCATCTCCATTGTTCTTATCTTCAGAATTATCTCCTCGGTCTGAAGCAAACGCTATATACTTGCCATCAGGGCTCCATGCCGGTTCTGAATCTGAAAACAGATCATTTGTAAGGTTTTCTAATACTCCTGATTTTATATTATAAAGAAAAATATCACTTGCATTTCCTCTGTTACCTACAAAACAAATTAAATTTCCATTAGGGCTCCAAGATGCTGTAAACAAGCCTTCTAAGTCAAATGTTAATTTCTGAGATTCTTCAGATTCAACATTAATTAAGTAAAGTGCATCTGATTTCCCAGATTTGGATGCAATCACGATTTGTTTACCATCAGGACTCCAAGATATTCCAGGCTGAAGCCATTTTAATTCTTCAAAATCAATTGAACGGTTTCCCTTAATAACTTTTTTTACAATTCTCCCATCTAAGGCATCAATCAGTAATATATCCGCATAACCGGAACGGTCAGATAAAATCGCGATTTTACTTCCATCTGGTGAAACAGCAGGAGAAATATTATAAAAATTTTCATCTTCAGTATGATCAGTCAATCGTTTTGCTATATCCTCAATTTCTTCCCTTCCCGTTATATCTGGCCAGTATTCTTTTTTTAAATATTTATGCCACTTTTCTGTCAAATCATCAAAATCCATTCCCAAGGCTCTCTTAAAGCCTTTTTCTGCATTTTGAGTCAGTTTCATTTCCTGTAATATTTCACCAATCTTTTCCCTTCCAAATGTAGAAGCAATATATCTCCAGACTGACTGTCCACCTCTGTAAGCCATATATGCATCCAAACTTTGAACGGACGGCATCTGTTCATGTATTGCCATATCCCTAATAACCATATCAGACTTTGTATCCCAGTGTAAAGAAAGATACTCTGCCAATCCTTCATTGACCCAGAGAGGAATCCTCAGTCTGATTTTACCTGTAACAATACCCTGAATAGTGCCTCCGTACATCATGTCATTTACTATTGCATGTACCAGTTCGTGGTGAATTACATGACGGAATTGTTCGTATGAGCCCTCAAATGGAATCACCACTCTATTTTTAAATAATTCAGTTACCCCTCCAATTCCTTCGTACATGTAGCTATCCACAACATTAGTTTGCTGAAAATCATTATGGGAACTATATACAATAATAGAAATGGGTTTTTTAATTGTCCAGCGTAAATGTTTTGAAATTTGTTCGTAAGCATCTTCTGAAACTTTTATGGTGAATTCTGCTAAATCACTTTCACTCTGGTAAAAATATACATCAAAATGAGGAGATTTAATGTACTTCCAATCAAACCTTTCGTATTGAACCTTATTTTGACCAAAATCCTGGGCTAAACCAAAGGTTGACCAAAATATAGAAATAATAAATATTATTTTTTTCATAAATATTAAACTAAAGTATAAAAAACTAGTTCCATTCTTATTAGATATCCTTTTTCCACACCAATTAAAATATATACTTAAATCTACACTTTTAAATCTAGGTTTCCATTTATTTGTTTAATTGAAGATTGAATGGAAATCCTTTGTCTGTTCATATCTCTCAAAGTAAGTTTTACCGTTAATGAAATTACCACTTTATTTTATTTCTGACCTACATTTGAGGTTAAATCCATCTGAAGATGAAATACAGCGACAAAAAAGATTGTTTCTTTTTTTCAATCACATTTCAAAAACTAAGGGTACGCTTTTCATTGTAGGTGATTTATTTGATTTTTATTTTGAGTATAAAGATGTTATCCCAAAATATTATTTTCATTTTTACACCGAAATATTGCAATTGAGAAAGTCTGGTGTCAACACGCACTTTATATTGGGTAATCATGATTATTGGGTGTTAGATTTTATGAAAAACACCCTAATGTATAAGGTTTATGAAAAAGATTTTGAATTTTCCTTAAATGGTAAGTCATTTTTACTCA
The DNA here is from genome assembly GCA_964230865.1 of Winogradskyella sp. GTDB lineage: Bacteria > Fidelibacterota > Marinisomatia > Marinisomatales > AB-629-J13 > AB-629-J13. Next base: position 65,812 of record CAXRJK010000110.1, on the reverse strand, counting down.
CCCATGGAGATGGATTACTTTCTTGGGATTGGGGATATAGACTAATGAAAAAATTAATACGAAGCCCCATATTTGTGTGGTTTTATCGAATGTTACACCCCAACTTAGGCTACTGGATTGCAAAAAAGATTTCTGGAAGCCGTGGACATTATATTCATTCTGATGAACATAACAAGAAAATATTGAATGACTTGAAACATTTTGCAAATAAAAAATTGGAAAATGGAGTTGATTATATATTATGCGGTCATTATCATCAAGCTACAGAAAAACAAATCGGTTCCGGAAAATTGGTGATTTTAGGAGATTGGTTTACTTTTGATTCTTATGCAGAATTCGATGGCGAGGACCTTGTGTTGAAACGTTGGAAATCAATCGATAATTGAATAAATTAGTTTTCTATAGTTCTGAGAGTAATAACATTATTGCATTTTGTACATGAAGACGGTTTTCCGCCTGATCAAATACGATAGAATAGTCTGCCTCCATAACACCGTCTGTAACTTCCCGTCCTCTCTCTGCAGGAAGACAGTGCATAAATAGTGCTGAATCACCTGCAAGGCTCATTAATTTTTTGTTAACCTGAAAAGGTTTAAATATTTTTTCTCGCTCTTCAGCTTCTTCTTTTTGCCCCATGGATGCCCATACATCTGTGTAAACCACATCGGCGTTTTGTATAGCATCATATGGATCATGACTAATATCAACTTTGGAACATCCTCCATCTTCAGCTAATTCTATCGTTTTTTGATCTGGTGAGTATCCTTCTGGGCAAATACATACAAAATTCATAGATATTTTAGATGCTAATTGTAGCCAAGAATGAACGATGTTATTTCCATCACCGATATAGCAGACTTTCAAATCTTCAAATTTATTTTTGTGCTCCCAAATAGTGAAAATATCTGTCATAATCTGGCAGGGATGGTTGTAATCAGTGAGCCCATTAACAACAGGAATAGAGGAATAATTTGCCAATTCCAATATATGTTCATGATTAAAAAGTCTAGCCATTACAATATCATTGTAACGACTAATGAGCCGTGAAATATCTTTTATCGCTTCGCGCTTTCCTATCCCTATATCATTTGGACCAAGAAACAAAGCATGTCCACCCATCCATTCAAATCCTGTTTCAAATGACACTCTAGTCCGAGCAGAAGGTTTAGCAAAAATCATAGCCAAGGAACGATTTTTAAAAGGTATATAATCCTCCCTATTTCGGAACTTCTGTTTTATTGTTTTTGCTGTTTGAAGAATTTCAATAAGCTCATTTTTTGAATAATCTGATATGTGTAGGAAGTGATTTGGCATATTTATCTCTCTTAACCTCGGAATAAAATATTTTGTATTATATTAGAGTATATATCTGCTCAGGTCTTGATCATCAGCAATCTCAGACAGTTTTTCTTTAACAATTTCTGGAGTTATTTTTAGCTCCCCATTCGGTGTTCTGCCTTTTACTTTTTCAAACATATACTCATCCAGTAAGGTTGTCATGATGGTATGAAGCCTCCTAGCACCAATGTTCTCCGTTTTTGTATTGACTTCCGTCGCATATTCAGCGATAACCTTTATTGCTAGTTTTTCAAAAGTCAAGGTTACTCCCTCTGCTTTCAAGAGGGCCTGATACTGCTTAATTAGAGCTGATTTAGGATGAGTAAGAATTTTAACAAAATCTATAGTGCTAAGCTTATCCATTTCGACACGAATAGGGAAGCGCCCTTGTAGCTCTGGAATCATGTCAGACGGTGTTGACACATGAAATGCCCCAGCAGCAACAAACAATATATGGTCTGAGTTAACCGACCCATATTTTGTGCTGACGGTACTGCCTTCAATAATAGGCAACAAATCTCTCTGTACGCCTTCTCGACTCACATCTGGGCCTGCGCTTCGCTCATTACCGCAAATTTTATCAATTTCATCCAAAAATACAATTCCGTTATTTTCAACTCGATCTTTAGCAATGCGAATAATTTCATCACGATCCAAAAGGTTTTGAACCTCCATATCGATTAGGATTTCTCTTGCTTTTGATACCTTCATTCTTCTTTGTTTTTTATTTGATGGCAGTACATTGGAAAGCATATCTTTAATATTTGATCCCATATCATCTAAACCAATTGGTCCAAACACCTGCATCATAGGAAAGTTTTCTTCTGGAACATCTAATTCAACATATCGATTTTCCAATTCTCCACCTTCAAGTTTATCCAATATTTTTGCACGATTTCTTTTGTATCTATCTTCTGCTTCTTTAGATTGCCTTCTTTCTGCTTTAACACTGTTTCCAGGAAAAAGTAAATTTACTAACCTTTGTTTTGCCATTTTTTTTGCCTGATCTATAACCAACCTTTCCTGTTCAAGTTTGACCATATTTACAGCACTATTCATCAAATCTCTAATGATTGATTCAACATCTCTCCCTACATACCCCACCTCTGTAAACTTGCTTGCTTCCACCTTTAAAAAAGGTGCATTAGCTAAATTAGCTAATCGTCTGGCAATTTCTGTTTTCCCCACCCCTGTGGAACCAATCAGGATTATATTATTGGGAACGATTTCATCTCTCATTGCATCTGAGATCTGCTGTCTTCTCCATCTATTTCTTAGTGCAATTGCAACAGCTCTTTTAGCATTTTTCTGCCCCACAATGTATCTATTTAATTCCTTAACTATCTGTTTTGGTGTCAGGGAGTTCATTCTGTCTCCATTACTGTAATTGAATCATTGGTATAAATACATATTTCAGATGCAATATTCAGCGATTTTTTCACAATTTCAGACGCATTAAGTTTTGTAGATTGCATCAAGGCCGTCGCTGCCGCCTGAGCATACCCTCCACCCGAGCCTATGGCAATAATGGGACCATCCGGCTCTATGACATTTCCGTCACCAGATAATATAAAGCTAGACCGTTTATCCATAAGTGCTAACAATGCATCCAGATGGCGCAAATATTTATCCGTCCTCCATTCTTTGGCCAGCTCAACGACCGATCGTTTTAAATTTCCATTGAACTCATCCAGTTTTCCTTCGAATTTTTCAAAGAGAGTCAGTGCATCTGCAGCAGCTCCAGCAAAGCCGCTGAGAACAACTCCTTTTTCTGAATAAAATTTTCGGACTTTGACAGCTTTCTGCTTTAGTGCCATATCTCCAAATGTTACCTGTCCATCTCCACCAAGGGCTGCTTTTCTTTTATATCGAACACCAAGAATAGTTGTGGAAAGAATTGAGGGATATTTTTCCCCAGACCGATTCATCTATCGATTTCCTATTAATTTGAACAAATCACTATCTGATGGAAGCACTAGAGTTGTTTTCTCATCGATGATTTTTTTATATGTTTCGAGTGTGCGTACAAATTCGTAAAAATCTGGATCTGCTCCAAACGCTTTTGCATATATTTCTAGAGCAATCGCTTCTCCTTCACCGCGGATCTGCTGAGATTCCTTATAAGCATTAGCTAGAATGATGGTCTTATCCTTTTCGGTTGTGGCACGGATCTTCTGAGCCTCTTCCTCTCCTTCAGAACGAAACTTGTTAGCTTGTCTTTTTCGTTCTGCTTCCATTCTTGCATATATTGATTTTTCGTTTTCCTTTGGTAGATCTACACGTTTTATCCGTACATCAACTACTTCAATTCCATAAGGTGAAGTGGCAACTTTACTGTTGTGGGTGACTTGTTTCATAATGATTTCACGGTTTTCTGTGATAATATCACTCATATTATGAGTTCCCAATTCCCGTCTCAATTCTGAGTAAACAATATCGTCTAATCGAGTTATAGCAGTAGGAATAGCTTGTACCGTCTGAAGGAAAAGAAGCGGGTCGACAATTTTCCACCTAACATAATTATCAACAATAAGAGATTTTTTATCTTTACTTAAAATCTCCTCAGGGGGAACATCGTATTCTAATAGCCGATTATCAAACACAGTTGCAGTTTGAATAGGTATAGGCAGTTTGAAGTGCAATCCAGGCTCCTTTATCGTTTTTACCGGCTTTCCAAACTGAAGAATAACAACCTGTTCAGTCATATCAACGATAAATACTGTTGAGAAAAAAATTATACTACCTAGTAAGATAAGTGCAATTCCTAGCTTTTTCATTTTTTACCTCCGCTCTCTTTACCTGTCAAGTTTAATAGATTCAGCAAATTACCCCCCTCGCCATCAGGAACGATGAATTTTTCAACCCCCGGAAGTATATCCTCCATTGCTTCAAGATATAAACGTTTTTTTGTAATGGATTTTCCCTTTTTGTATTCCTTTAGCATAGAATTGAATTTTGCAACATCACCTTCGGCCCTTTTCATTCTAGCCTCCTTGAAGCCTTCGGCTTCTCTAATCATTGCCTGAGCCTCACCTCTTGCCTTTGGGATGACATCATTTCTATAGCCCTCTGCTTCATTGATTAATCTATTTTTATCCTCCTTAGCAGATGCAACATCCTTAAAAGCTGCAATAACAGATTTAGGAGGCGAAACATCTTGAAGCTGTACAGCGACCACCTGTATCCCTGAATCATATTTATCTAATATACTCTGGAGAAGCGTTTTAGTTTCTTCTTGAATCATCAATTTACCCGCTGTAAGTGCTTTATCAATCCCGTGTCGACCAATAATAGTTCTCAATGATGCCTCTGATGCCTCTCTTACTGTGAGTACAGGACGGACAAAGTTAAAAAGGTATGCTTCAGGATCTTTCAGTTTGTACTGGACAATCATTTCCGCATCAACAATATTTTCATCACCAGTAAGCATAATACTTTCTCTCTCTACAGTACGAAATTGATTTTTCCCAACTGTTCTAAATCCAATTTCAATCCGTTTTACTTCTGTAACCTTTGGTGTATTAACAGTCTCAACTGGATATGGGAAATGGTATCGCAACCCTGATTGTACAACCCGGCTTACCTTCCCAAATCTTTGTACAACTCCTACTTCATCAGGTCCGACCTGATAAAATCCGGTTGCCAGCCAAAGAAAAAAACCAATTCCTAAGACTGGTGTAATACCGAGCGATAAAAGTCTTTCTGGGATTTGATACTCTTTGTCTCCAATTATTATCCTACGATTAGCCATTCATTTTCTCCTTTTCTTAAATAATTCTTCTTAAACGTGCTACAGGGATATTTAATTGCATCCGATACTTTGCAATTGTCCTACGTGCCAATGGATATCCTTTTTCTTTCATTAATGATAGTATTTGTTCATCTGTATGAGGATTTTTTTTATCCTCAAGTTCTATTAAATCCTTCAGAGCTTGCTTGGCCTCCTTGTTGCTTACAATTTGACCATCTTTCAACTCAACCGTTCCTGTAAAAAACGATTTTAACTCAAAAACACCAAAAGGTGTGTCCACATATTTCCCCCTGGTACTTCTACTTACTGTGGAAATATCTACACTGATTTCATCTGCTATGTCTTGCAGTTTCATTGGTTCCAAAATATTAATTTCTCCATCGAAAAACTTTGGCTGTCTGAATATAATTGATTCCATGACAGCTGTTAAAGTATGTCTTCGTTGGTGTATTGCCTGAATAAGCATATCAGCCTTGTCTATACTCTTATTTAAAAAAATTTTATCTTTTCCAGTAACTGTTTTTGCTGCAGATAAATCTTTGTACATTTCACTGATTACGAGTTCTGGAATTCCTCTGTCGTTTGTTCTGATTATCCATTTCTTATCTCTTCTATGAATGATAATGTCTGGGATCACAACTCTTTCTTTACCGGTTATTTTCCCCTCGCCGGGATGAGGGTTCAATTTTCCTATTTGTTCTAATGATTTTTTTAAATCATCCTGATTACACTTAAGTGTTTTCTGTATATTTTCAAATCTTTTGTGAATAAAATCCTCATAGCATTCCTTTATAACTAAATAGGGGATAGAATCTGAGTTGCAATCCAACTGAGCAAGAAGACATTCTTTCAAATTACGAGAACCAATTCCTTTGGGGTCAAGATTTTTTACAAGATCCAATAAATGGTAAAGGTCTTCTTCTCTGAGGTCAAATCTATCTGCTATCATAGAGAGCTCAACAGCTAGATATCCACGTTCATCAACATTCCAAATGATCTCTTCGCACAGAGTTCGTTCTAGGTCACTAAGAGAATAATCGTCTAGCTGTTTAATGAGTATTTCCATAAAATCTGGCTTGTCCGGAATAGGAAGATCTAAGAGACTTTTTTCTTCGCTTATTGGCTGTATAATTTCATATTCATGGTCAAGAGGATTCATATCTAGTGAATTATCTTCATCAACTAATTCTTCTTCCATCTCTGACTCATGATCTACTGACTCCAATACTGGATTAGATTCCAACTCATTCAAAATGTAAGATTCCAAAGATAAAGAATTCAATTGAAGCAATCTTGCCTGTAGTAACTGCCTGGGAGAAAGTGTCTGCTTTAATGTTTGTTTTTGTTCCAGACGTGCCATTAATTCAAACTGAATTTTTTACCCAAATAAAGACGCCGAGCTTCTGGATCATTTGCCAATTCATCCGAAGTCCCTGACTTTAAAATTCTACCCTCAAAGAGTAGATAAGATCTATCAGTAATTGATAGTGTTTCTCTAACATTGTGGTCTGTAATTAATACACCTATATTACGTTCCTTTAGAGACCGAACAATAGATTGAATCTCTTCTACTGCTATGGGATCTACACCTGCAAAAGGTTCGTCCAATAATATGAAATCTGGATTGATTGCAAGAGATCGGCATATCTCTACACGGCGTCGTTCTCCTCCCGAAAGATTCCCTCCCTTGCTGCTCCTTAAATGAGAGATAGACAACTCCTCAAGAAGAGTGTTGATTTTTTCCCCCTGCTCTGATTTAGATAGGTCGGTTAATTCTAAAACAAGTCTCAGGTTATCCTCAACCGATAACTTCCCAAAAATAGAAGGCTCCTGTGAGAGATATCCAACTCCCATTCTTGAGCGTTTGTACATAGGGTCACTTGTGATGTTTATTTTATCTAAAAATATCTGTCCACTTGTTGGCTTAATCATTCCCGTAATCATATAAAATGTAGTTGTTTTTCCCGCACCATTAGGCCCCAGTAAACCGACTATTTCTCCTTGCTTTAGGTCCAAATCTATATCACGTACTACCCATTTTTTCCCGTATTGCTTATGGAGACTTCTCGCTTCAAGTTTGTGTCTGTCAGCCATCAATTATCCTTTCTGTAACCCCGGATGGTTTCAGAATTTTCCAGTACTTCATCTCTATATCAGATTCAAAGCCTACTCCGTTTAGTGTGTCCTTTTTCTCCGTTACTACCATAACAGTATCATCTGTAAATATTCGTTGTGCTGAATGATTCCATGTTAGGGTATCTGTGAAAAGAGTAGCTCCGCTATCTGACTTAACTACAACTGAATGCATAGCGCGCATAAAATTACTTTTTTCATTTATTTCTGCCTTGATAGATGTAAGATGGGTTGTATGAACTTCTGAATCATTGTAAAAATCGACTGAAACGCTATCTTCTAGAAAGATGAAACTTCTTTGCTGAAACTTCTTTAAATATCCCGACTGGACTACTGCCCGTACTAACCCTTCGTTTGTCATAGTAATAGTTATATCCCAGCTTTCTTGGTCAGGCCTATTCGATCGTTTTTGTTCATATTCCTCGACCGTAGTATTTGACACACAAGCGGAAAAAACTAATGGTATTATACAAATTAAAGTTTTCATTAAATATTTAGACATCATTATGATTCATTCATCATCTTTACTTTCAATTCTTCCAAACATTGATTATATTTGCCGGATTTCATTAAAATCCAATCTATAAATTCTCTATAAGCGCCTACACCTCCGTAGGCTTTCGTAACGTACTTTGCTTTTTCTTTTACTTGTGGATATGCATTCTGAACTGCCACTGGCAGTCCTACTTTTTCCATCACTGGTATATCAATCAAATCATCTCCGATATAAGCAATTTCCTCATCTATTAAATTATATTTCTCTTTCAGTAGTTCATATGGAATAAGCTTATTCAATGTTCCGTTATAAATATCTGAAACTTTTAGCTCCTTTAATCTAGCCTCTGTTGCCTGCGAATATCTCCCTGAAATGAATGCGAGTAAATAGCCAGCAGTTTTAGCCATAACCACCGCGGTCCCATCCTGAACACAAAACCGTTTAAACTCTATATTTTCAGACCCTTTTAATATGGTTCCATCTGTCAGAACTCCATCTACATCAGAAATAATTAGCTTAATCTTATTAAGAGATTCTTTCATCATTAATACAATGAATTATGGATTTGTTTTATTACTGCTAAAAGATCGTAAAGTTTATCCAAGGGCCACTGAGTTGCTGCGTCTGATTTTGCCTTATTCACATTATCATGAACCTCCAAAAATAATCCGTTACAACCTGCTGCTGTAGCAGCGCGGGCAAGAACTGGTATAAATTCTCTCATACCTCCGGTTACACCTCCAGATTTCCCTGGAACTTGAGCGCTATGGGTTGCATCGAAAATCACAGGATATCCAGTTTTCTGCATCATACTGATTGATCGGACATCTGTTACCAGATTATCATAACCAAAAGTAGTTCCCCTTTCTGTTAATAAAATATTTTTATTACCAGTAGATTCAATTTTCTGAACTATCGATTCCATTTTCCATGGTGCAACAAATTGCCCTTTTTTTATATTGATTGTACGCCCGGAATTTCCGGCAGCTAAGAGTAAATCTGTTTGTCTGCACAGAAATGCAGGAATCTGCATAATATCTGCAACTTCTGCTACTCTAGCAGCCTGGCTTGGGTGGTGAATATCTGTCAAAACCGGAACGCCAACTTCTGATTTGACATCCTGAAGAACTTGAAGTCCTTCTTCCAATCCCGGTCCTCTGAAGGATTTTATGGATGTCCGGTTTGCCTTATCATAAGAACTTTTAAAAATATAGGGTAGGTCAAGTTTCTGTGTTATTTCTAAGATGGATTCAGCCATCCTAAGGCAGTGCTCTCTACTCTCAATAACACAAGGGCCTGCAATAATTGGTAGTGTGTTACTATCAAATTTTATCCTATCTATAACTACAGGATTTATCATACTGTAAATTCTCCTTTGCTCTGGCTAACGGCAGCTCTAATGAATCCGCGAAACAGTGGGTGTGCTTTCAAGGCCCTACTTTTTAATTCGGGATGGTATTGGCAGCCCACAAACCATGGATGATTTTTCAGCTCTATTATTTCCACCAAGTTTAATTCTGGGTTTATTCCAGAAAAAATAAGCCCTGCTTTTTCTAGCTTTGTGCGATAGCGGTTGTTTACCTCCCATCTGTGACGGTGGCGTTCTGATATTTTTTTCATACCGTATTCATTGTATACCTTACTATCTATTTTCAATTCACAGTTATATGCCCCCAATCTCATGGTACCGCCTTTCCTTTTTATCATTCTTTGGGATTCCATTAGGTCTATTACCGGGTGAGGTGTTTTGGGAGAAAACTCAGTACTATTTGCACCCTCCAAACAACAAACCGTTCTTGCAAATTCTATAACAGCACACTGAAGCCCAAGGCATATTCCTAAAAAAGGGACTTTCTGTTCTCTAGCATATTGACATGTCAACATTTTTCCTTCTGATCCTCGTTTTCCAAAACCTGGAAGTAAAAGAATTCCATCAACAGGGTGAAATGATTTTTCACATTGTTCCAGGGTATGAATATTTTCTACTGATACCCAATTAATGTTAACCCCTGCATCATTTTCTACTCCCGCATGTATAAATGCTTCCAAAACACTTTTATACGCATCTGGAAGCTCTGTATATTTACCACACATTGAAATAGTTACACTGTGAGCTGGATTTTTATAATGATGAACAAAGTTTTTCATTGCTGAAACGTCTGGAGTCCCAGATAACTCCAGACGTTTAGATATCAATTCTCCTACTTTCTGTTTGTTCAAAAGCAGGGGGACTTCATAAATACTTTTCACGTCCCGACCTTCAATAACGTGGGCTGAATTAACATTACAAAAAAGAGCAATCTTTTCTTTTACAGATTTTTCTATCCGAACTTCAGAGCGGCACAGGATTAGATCCGGACTTAGACCTATTTCTCTTAACTTCATTACTGAATGCTGAGTAGGCTTTGTCTTAACCTCCATACTTGCTCTAATTGAGGGCAACAAAGTAACATGAACAATCATGTGGTTGTGGTATCCAACCTTTACTGATAGTTGCCGAATAGCTTCCATAAAGGGAAGACTTTCAATATCTCCTACAGTTCCTCCTACTTCACAAATAACAATATTAAATTTTTTGGGTGTGTTTACATCAATGATCCTTGTTTTAATCTCATCCGTTATGTGAGGAATTACCTGCACAGTTTCCCCAAGATAATCTCCCGCTCTCTCTCTGTCCAAGACTGTGCTATATATTTGCCCTGCAGTTGCATTGTTTTGTTTTGCCATGTTCACATCAATAAAACGTTCATAATGCCCTAGGTCCAAGTCAGTTTCTGAGCCATCATCCAACACAAAAACTTCTCCATGTTGATATGGATTCATTGTGCCGGGATCTATATTAAGGTATGGATCTAATTTTAAAATTGTGACCTTCATTTCAGCGCTTTTTAAGAGGTACCCAATCGAAGATGCAGCAATGCCTTTCCCAAGGCCAGACATAACTCCTCCAAGAACAAAAATATATTTCACTGGTTTACGAGGCATATTTTAGTTCCATTCGTTTTAGATCCATCATTGTGTCCACACCACGGCCCCTATAGTCTGTAACCAAAATGCGTATATTAATTCCATTGTCCAAAGCTCTGTATTGTTCTAATTTTTGATTTACCTCGTTTTTTGAAGGGGGGAGGGAGGTAAATGTATCTAAAATATTTTTCTTGAAGCCGTAAATACCAATATGACGAAAAATCTCCTTTTCTGAAAACGGTCGTCTAAGAAAGGATGTAGCAAAGTTTTTTTTATTTATCTTAACCTTAACCACATCCCTATCTAAAATCTCATCAGATCTCAGTTCTGTAGAGGCTGCAGTCGCGATTTCAGTATTTTTTTCTTCACACAAATCAACGATTTCATCAATTAGTTCTGGTTCTATTTCAGGTTCATCACCCTGAATATTTACTATAACTTTAGCATCTTCGTTTCGAACAGCTTCTGCAGCCCTGTCTGTCCCGGACGAATGGTGTTTACCTGTCATTATCCCGCTTATACCATATCGGTTCAATACTTTCTCCGTTTTTTTATCATCAATAGCAACAATGACCTTATTCAGCGACTTAGCCCTTACGGCTTGTTGATACACCCTTACAATCATAGGAACTCCCGCTATGGGAAGCAGAATTTTTTCTGGCAGACGTGTTGAGTGAAGCCTTGCTGGTATAACACCAATTTTCATATTTTTCTATTTTAATATCTTTAGTAAACATTCATCATAATAAAACAAATATAGTGTCAAAATTAACCCGATAGCGCTGTTAGTTTTGAGGGAATTTTGTGTTGAATTTGAGTATTATAAAAAAATATAATGGAAGTGTATAATATAAATATTCCCTTTATACCAAATGATTGGAAACAATTAAATTCTTGGCCTGATTTTATCAAAGAATTTCTTTGAAATCTGTGAAACCATTATTCTTTTTATACGTATGGAATTGTAAATGCCTTTAGAAAGTAAATTGACAGAACAACAGCTGTTTGACCAGCTTATATCTTCGTTGGTTCACTCAACATGGATATCGCTTGGTAAAATAAAAAATCCTATTACAGATAAAGTTGAAAAGGATATACAAGGTGCTTCAATGAATATTGATATGGTTGATATGTTATACAAAAGAATGGATGGAAATTTATCTGATAATGAAGATCAATATTTAAGTCAAATCCTGAGCGAATTAAAATCGAACTACATTAACGAAAAGTCACAAACAGAAAGCTCTGAGGAAGAAAAATTCTCCACTTCTGCGAGTGAAAATATTGAAACAAATAAAGACAGTCAGGAAAAATCAACAGAAAATGAAAACCCTAAATGTTCAGAGGAACAGACATGATAGCTTACCCTTGGATTAAATGGAATAGGATTTTGGCTGGCTTTGTGCTGGTTTTTTCCTTTTTTGTCTATTACCTAACAATGGCTCCAACTGTATCATTTTGGGATTGCGGTGAGTTCATTGCTACCTCTTATACGCTGGGGGTGCCACATCCACCCGGTAGTCCCCTTTACCTAATCATAGGGCGGATTTTTTCTATGCTTCCGTTTAGTGATGACATTGCCTTTCGTGTAAATTTAATTTCACCACTAGTGAGCGCTTTGGCAGTGATGCTCCTTTATCTAATTATAGTTAAATTTGTTTCACATTGGAGAGGAGGAATAAATAAAATTTCTGATGCTTCAATTGCGTTTGGTGGAGCTCTTATTGGCTCTCTTACATTTGCATTTACAGACAGCCATTGGTTCAATGCCGTTGAGGCTGAAGTGTATGCCATGAGTACTTTTTTTACTGTTATTGTTGCATGGCTTATTCTCCACTGGGCAGAACGAGCTGATGAGCCAGGGAACGAACGATACATTTTAATAATTGCATATATACTAGGACTCGCCACCGGCGTGCATATATTAAACTTGCTCGCTTTACCGTTTATCGCATTGATTATTTATTTTAAGAAGCTGCCCTTCGATTGGAAAACCTTTCTTATTACAACAGGCATTACAGGATTTACTTTTCTTATTATTCATAATGGCATAATAAAAGGGTTGCCAAAGTTGGCGGTTTTAGTTGGGCTCACGGGGGTCTGCATCACAGTGTTAATTATTTTTGGAGCAATGATTTGGGCCATTAGAGAGAAAAGGAAATTGCTGTCCACGGTCTTTACATCTATGGTACTAATCCTTATAGGATATTCGAGTTATTCGATTATTTTCATTCGCTCGGGACAGGACCCTGTCATTGATGAAAATGATCCAGAGACCATAGCTGCTGCAATTTCCTATCTAGAACGAGAACAATATGGTGCAGTAGGACGATTCCCAAGAAGATACAAAGGGCTACCTGCAAAACATGAAGTTGTGGGAAGCCCTAACAGTAACTACGATTATTCAGCGTCTCAAAACCGGAAATATATGCTGTACAATATGGATAAACAGTGGTCTTATTTTTGGAATTATCAGGTCAAAAAAATGTACTGGAGATATTTTCTTTGGCAATTTGCCGGTAGGGGGCCCTCAGTAGATTCAACAGTATCCCCAATGGGGGCAAATTCCAGAGAGGATGGTGTAGATTGGACCCAGTTTGGGTTCCCCCTTGCCTTTTTATTAGGTATCGGTGGAATGTTCTATCACTTTTATCGTGATGAAAAACAGGCGTTTTCTCTTTTTACCTTATTTTTTATGACAGGAATTGCTATTATAATTTATTTAAATCAAGATAACCCACAACCTCGTGAAAGAGATTATTCCTATGTGGGAAGTTTTCTGGCTTTTGCTGTATGGGTTGGTATCGGTGGGTCAGCTATTTTAGAAAAGTGTAACCAATATTTTAAAGCTCAACCCTGGAGACATCACTTAACCTATTTTGTAATCGGAATTCAATTGATATTGGTTCCATTTGTTATGCTTCGAGCAAATTACCATGAACATGACCGTAGTGGAAATTATGTCGCCTGGGATATGAGCTATAATATGCTACAGTCCTGTGAGCAGGATGGGATTATTTTTACTAATGGAGATAATGATACATTCCCATTATGGTATTTGCAGGAAGTGGAAAACGTCCGAAAAGATGTTACCGTTGTAAATTTAAGCCTGCTTAATACTGCCTGGTATATCAAGCAGTTGAGAGATTTGAGGCCAAAAGAAAAGCAATTTATTTTTCTTGGAGATGAAGATATAGACAGGATTGCTACAAGGCTTGCCCCGTGGAAAACAAGAAATGTTACTCTGCCACATGGAACGGAAGAGCAAATCACATGGAAGGTAAAACCTACTTATGCAGGGCAGGCGCTGAAAGTTCAAGATATAATGATTATGCAGATTATTAGTGATTCAAAATGGAAATTCCCTATATATTTCGCTGTAACTGTTTCTCCTTCCAATAAAATTGGATTGGATAATTATTTATCAATGGAAGGGCTTACATTCAAATTAAATAACAAGAAGGTGGAAAACATTAACCCTGAAAAAATGTATAAAAATCTGATGACAGTATTAGGTGATTCTACATGGTTCCATGATTATTCTCCGACAGCTATTAATCCAGCTGCACTCGGCTGGTCGTATGATTATCAGCCAGGGTATTTATTTCGAAACCTTATGAACAAAAATGTTCACTATAATGATCAAATCATTCGTCTGCTTCAAAATTATCGTAGTGCATATCTTCAGTTAGCGGTTCACCATTATTTTAATTACCAAGATTTGAAGCTTAAGGAAGGAAGTGAGGTTTCTGCAGAAGTAGAAAGAATGACAGTGTTGGAGGTGTTAGATAGAATGGCATATAATATTCCAGAGGAAACTATTCCAATACAATCCAACGACCTGTACTTTCAAATTGGGCAAATATATAGCCAGGTTGGTGAAAAAGATAAATTTCGGTCTATCTTAGATCACCTAACTTCCAAGGAAAGAGTTACTTTGGATGATAAAATTCAGTTTGGTCAAATTTATATGCAGGATATAAAAGACTTTGAAAAAGCTATCGAAATCTTTGAAGAGCTAAATAGTCACTATCTAAGTCTAGAAGAATCACATCGTAAAAATCCTAACAGTATTTCTAAAAAATCTTGGAAAAAGTGGGAATCTACTTATCCAGAAATTATTTCATCTCTTATTTTGGCTTATCAGGGAGCAGGAGAGGATTCAAAAGCTGAAGAAGTGCTGAGTGGCTGGATCAGCCGAAATCCTACAGATAATACTGCCCGTAAAATGCTGGATGATTTGAAAAATTAAATGTGTAATTCCGGAAGATATTTTCTTCTGTGTCTCAAAGCTATACACAACTTTTTCAAATGAGATCATCTGATACATACCCCCTTGTTTCTATAATAATCCCTCACTGGAACAATTTTCCGATCTTAGAAGAGTGCCTGCTATCGATAAAAAAGTGCTCATATCCAAATTACGAAATTATTGTTGTTGATAATGCATCAGAAGACAATAGCTCTCAGAAAATCAAAGAACAATTCCCCGAAATAATTCTTATAGAAAACCAGATAAATAATGGGTATGCAGAAGGTTGCAACATAGGAGTAAGTAAAGCTAGCGGAAAATATCTACTGTTTTTAAATAATGATACAACTCATGAAGAGGGATGGATTGAGCCATTAGTGAATCATCTAGATGAAAATAAATCTGCTGCCGCAGTTCAGCCAAAGATACTTAATTATTACCAGAAGAATTTATTTGATTATGCAGGAGGTTCAGGAGGGCACATGGATATTCTGTGTTTTCCCTTTGCAAGGGGGCGTCTTTTTCTTGAACAGGAATTAGATAAGGGGCAGTATGACAATCCAGAAAAAATCTTTTGGACTTCAGGTACAGCTATGATTGTGAGAAAAAATCTTTTTATTAAAGCTGGAAAGTTTGATAAAACCTTTTTCGCTCATATGGAAGAGATTGACCTCTGTTGGAGACTACAGATGCTGGGATATAATGTGTGGGTAGAACCTAAAAGTGTTGTCTATCATAAAAATGCAGTAAGCCTTCCTATGTATACACTCAAAAAATATTATTTAAATCACCGAAATTCTCTTTATATGTTGTGCGGTAATTTTTCCTTCCCCTTAGCTATTTATCTTTTACCTATTCGTATCATTCTTGAAAATATCGCTTTTATATATTCACTATCAAAATTTGATTGGAGACATATGGCAGCAATATTCATGGCGTTATTTTGGCTGTTATTTCATCCTCACCTAATTATCAAAAAACGGAGAAAAAGTAAATCTTTAAAAGCTGGAAAAGAAAGTGAAATTATAAAAAAACTATTTAAGGGCAGTGTAGTATTGGAACACTATATACTGGGGAAAAAAACTTACCGTGAAATTTTTACAAAAGCAGAATCATAAATCTCCTCATTGTCAGAGTCTAATTCTTTAAGGGTTTGAAGAATTTTATCCCTCCCCAACATTGACAAAGAGTTCGCCAGAGTTTTGGCGTGGTTATTCAAAAAATAGAGAGTGTATCTTTCCCGTGGAAATCTGTCATACACCTCATCCAGCCCTGAAATCATATTGTTAAATTCCTCAACAGATCGCTCCAGCTTTCCATCTTGAAGTAATTCCAAAGCATAATAATATGCAAATTTAGCCTTCCTTAAACCAAAGTTTTCTGATATTATATCACTAAGCTGGAGGCGGTCTTTCCAGCCACGGGAATAATCAGACGAATTACCTCTAATAGCAATATTTCTAGCTGTTTCATAATGAGAATTTCCTCCCATGGGAATATAAGTATCAATTTCAGAAGCTAAAATAAGGTAACCATAAAAAGCAAAAAAACTGGACATAGGGTCAAACAGAACAGGGTCAAAATAAATACTTCCTGCATCATTATAGATAAATTGGACACCGCTATCATAATATCGCTGGTCATTACCTGATGTAAACAGAGCTTGTGCTAAAACTGTCTGTACGGCTCCCTTTGGGGCAACCCCTTCAAATACTATATGGATAGATAGGGGAATGGATAAATCAGAAAATTCACTATCCCAGTTAGTGTTTTTATAAAACCGCATTAATTCTGAATCAAGAGAAAGCAGTATTTGACGTTCATTACCCTTTAAAAGCCTATCATCGAAAGATACCTGAATGTTTCCATACTGAGCTAGTGTAGCTGAAACCAGTACTGATAATACTAGTAATAGAGGTTTTTTCAAAAACTTCATATCTAAAGATAGAGGGTTATTTTATTTTCTGCAAGGGAAAGATTTTATTGAACACCATCAATATTTAAATAGTAAATATGAAAATATTATATGAGTTTGTCTCTATCGATTAATTAATGTTTTATTAGAAAAGTTTAATTCTAAATAATTTTTCTTAGAAAATAGAATAGCAACACAGAAGTAATTTTCACCATGTCAAACATAAGTCAATTAATAGAAGATAAACAAAGTGTATTAAAAGTGTTGCGCCTAGCTGGGGAATTGGGTGCTTCCCAAGATATAGAGGTGTATGTAGTAGGAGGATACGTTAGGGATTTATTTTTGGGTAGGGATATAGCCGAAATTGACTTCATGGTTGTAGGTGATGGGATAAAGTTTGCTCGTAAATTAGCTGACGAATTGAATGTAAAAACAATTGTCCCTTTTCACCGATTTTCCACAGCTAGGATCCCCTTCAAAAAGATTCCTCTGGAGGTCGCCTCAGCCCGAACAGAGTCTTATTCAGAAAATTCACGAAAACCCAATGAAATTAAATATACAGACCTGAAAGGCGATTTATTGAGAAGAGATTTTACTATTAATGCGATGGCAGTTGACTTACATCCAAAGCGATTTGGTGAGCTGACTGATCCTTTTGGAGGAATTGCAGATTTACAGGCAAAGAGATTGGTAACCCCCCTTGACCCGGAAAAAACTTTTTCTGATGATCCACTTAGAATGATGAGAGCTGCTTATTTTTCTGCAAAACTGAATATGAAGGTGGATTTAAAAACAAGGGACTCTATGGTTTTTAAGTCCGACCGTATCAGGATTGTATCTTGGGAAAGAATTACTGCAGAGTTTTTGAAAATACTTTCCTGTCACAAACCATCCATAGGACTTAATCTCCTTCAGAAAACCGGATTAATGAAATATGTATTTCCTGAGATTGATGCTATGTTTGGACTTGAGCAAACCAGCGAATGGCATCATAAAGACATTTTTTCTCACACCCTACAAGTAGTAGATAACGCTGCAAAATTAACCAAAAAAACAAGAGTGCGTTTTGCAGCTTTGGTTCATGATATTGCTAAACCAAATACCCGGCGAATTCATGATAAAAAGGGATACACATTTTATGGACATGATTTTATTGGCTCAAAAATTGTTCGGAAAATTGCAAGACGAATGAAATTATCCAATGACTTGAGTGTTTATTTACAGAAATTGACAGCTCTTCACCTAAGACCTATTTCCTTGGCAAAAGAAGGAGTGACTGATTCAGCAGTCAGGAGGCTTATGGTTGCAGCAGGGGAAGATATACATGAACTTATGACCCTTTGTCGCGCAGATATCACCACCAAAAACCCAAAGCTTGTAAAAAAATACATGCGTAATTTTGAACGTGTAGAAAAACGAATGGAGAATGTGCAAGAGTTAGATGAAATGAAATCATTTCAGTCGCCGGTTAGAGGTGATGAAATAATGAAAATATTTGGAATCACTCCTGGAGAAAAGGTGGGTGCTATTAAAACTGCAATTGAAGAAGCAATATTAAATGGTGAAATTGAAAACAGTTATGATGACGCTAAGGCATTTATATTGCAAAATAGAGACTCTCTTGTTTGATGAAGTTAAGTAAACAATATATTTTATAGTTGACCTATATTTTATAAAAAAGTTCTAATCGTTTATAGATCATATAAAAATAGGAACTTTTCTTTCATCCCTAAGATAAAATGAAGCTTAATGATTATTCCATGAAAATAATTTGTTTAAATATTGCTTTTCTTTCATTTTTATTTCCACAAGAGTTGTCACTAAAAGAGTGCATTTATAGGGGATTAAAGAATAAAAGCACTTTGAGATCTACTATGTCAGGGGTATCTATAGCAGAACAATCCTTAAAAAACTCCTACAGCCGCGTACTACCTTCAATTGGATTTACAGGCAGAGTGAATCGAACTTACTTTCCTGAAAGAGAGTCGTTTATTCTGGATTATAATGAACTCAAAATGGATACCTCATCATTCAATAACTCTCGTTATCTATCCACTGGAATTTCAATCACACAGAAACTATATGATGGAAGTCAGTCACTAAATCAAATACGACAGGCAAAAATACTTTTTGAAAATTCAAACTTAAACTATAGCACTGCAAAGCTAAAGTTAATTCAAAATGTGATTATCAGTTATTTTGAATTCCTTAAGGCAAAAGAGTTAAGAGACGTCGCTATCCAGAATCTCTCCCTTTCAGAAAACCAATTGGAACTAGTGAAAACCCAATTTGATATTGGAGCAGTAAAAAAAACTGACCTGTTAAAAGGGAAAGTTATCCAGGGACAGGCACAATCAGAAATTCTCAGATCTAACCAAAGTCTACGAAATAAAAGAAGGAATCTCTTTAATGCAATGGGGATATCAGACTCTGGTGAAGAGTTTACAGACTTTACCCATGATATTTTCACTTACATATTGCCCAAAGAAGAAGTAGTTGTAAAAGCAATTGAAGAAAATAATCCATCTGTTTTAAGTAATAAAAATCGAACCAAAGCTGCAAAGCTAAACTATTTAATAGCAAAAGGAATAAGGATGCCCTCTATAAGCGCAGGGCTAGATTATTCAGCTGTTGGAGAGACTTACGGGGATTGGGTTAACAATTTGAAAAACGATTGGAATTTAGGCGTTAATTTATCTCTTTCTATTCCAATTTATATGGGAAACGGTATATCTACCCAGATTGAACAAAAAAGAATAGAGTGGCATCAGAGTACAGAAGATTATACTACCTTAAAAGAAAATCTTGATGTGCAGGCATTGGACTTATTGGATATTTTAAATTACCATATAGAAATTCTTCCAATTCAATCACAAGTAGTGGAATCTGCCCGAGAGGATTTAAGCCTTGTTCAGGAGCGATATGCTCTAGGTGCTGCTTCTATTTTGGAGGTGCTTGACGCACAGGTATCATTAAACTCAGCAAAAACTGGATGGGTTAACTTGAAATATGATTTTTGGATCTATTTGGCTTCACTTCAATCATTAACTGGTGAACTCACTCCGGATTTTGGTATAAACTAAAGGGAAATATGCTTTCTATTATTAAGAAAAAAAAGGTGTGGATACCATTATTAATAATGGTTTTTGGAATGATATGGTATTTTAATCGTTCAAAGGATGACACAATCAGCGTTGAAACTGAAAAAGTAAAACGAACAACAATTATACATAAAGTTAACGCTAGTGGAAAAATTCAGCCCGAAGAAGAGGTTCAGATAACATCAACAATAACGGGGTGGATTACTGAAATAACGGTAAACGAAGGTGACACAGTAAAATCGGGACAGCACCTTATAAGCATTGATGAAAAACAGTATAGACCAGTTTATAATCAGGCTCTTTCTCAAGTAAAATCTGCATCAGCTAATTTACGTAAAGTAGAATCACTTCTTAATAGAACTAAAGCTTTGTACTCACAAAAATTAATTTCTAAGCAGGAATTGGAACAAGCTGAAACTAGTTATGAAATTGCTTTGAGTCAGTCTGATCAAGCGGAAGCAAGCCTATTAAGAGCGGAAGACGAACTATCGAAAACCCGTTTAACTGCTCCAAAATATGGAATCGTAACAAGCCTAACTAAAGAAAAAGGAGAAATGGCAGTTGGTGGAATGTTTAACCCTATGGTCCTTATGACTATCGCCGACCTCAGTCAAATGGAAGTATTAGTTAATGTCAATGAAAATGATGTTATCAACATTGATGTTGGCGACACTACTGAAATAGAGATTGATGCTTTTTCAGACACCGTATTCTATGGTTTGGTAAGCGAAATTGCCCATACCGCACAGTCTTTAAATATGGGCGTTCAAGAGCAGGTTACAAATTTTAAAGTAAAGGTCAAGATTCTTGATCCACCCAAAAGAATTAGACCAGGAATGAGTAGTACTGTGAATATTATTACTGAAACAATTAAAAATACTCTTTCTATCCCAATCAAAGCGCTTACCTCAAGGCCGGAAAATTATAAAGAACTAAGGCATGATAATAAAAAATGGAATGAAAATGATGTATATGAAAGTTATTCAAATATAAAGAAAAACTTGGATGTAGTTTTTGTTCTGGTAGACAACTTTAAGGATGAAAAAGCATTAGGCGGAGAAAAGTACGCATTGGTCAGACCCGTTGATGTTGGTTTATCAAGTGAAGATCAGTATTCAGTTCTTTCCGGGCTGATAGAAGATGAATTGATTGTAACTGGTAGATATCGAGCACTAAGTAAAGAACTGCAACACGGCGTGAAGGTCAAATATAAAGAATCATCAAACTCTGATTAAATTAATATTTTTAAAATAATTAAAGCCGAGTCTATCATATCATGTCATTAATCAATCTTAATGATATATATAAAATTTATAATGTAGGTGGTGAAGAGGTACGAGCGCTTGATGGAGTGGATATAACAATAAACAGCAATGAATATCTGGCTATTATGGGCCCCTCTGGTTCAGGGAAGTCTACCATGATGAATATGATAGGATGTCTTGATACCCCCTCTTCTGGTATTTATATGTTTGAGGGTGAGGAAGTGCATATTATGGATGACGCACAGCTCGCTTCCATAAGAAATAGAAAAATTGGTTTTGTGTTTCAGACTTTTAACCTTCTACCAAAGGTCAGTGCTTTACAAAATGTTGAGATCCCTCTAGTATATGCTAATATTAAGAAAGAAAAAAGAATTAAATTGGCATCAAAAGCATTGAAAGATGTAGGTCTAGAAGACAGAATGTATCACAAGCCAAACGAACTATCAGGAGGGCAACGCCAAAGAGTCGCCATAGCTAGAGCTCGTGTTAATCAACCATCAATCATTCTTGCGGATGAACCTACCGGAAATCTTGATTCAAAGAGCGGACATGAAATAATGGGGATTTTTGATGATTTACATTCTCAGGGCAATACAATTATACTTGTTACGCATGAAGATGTAATTGCACAACACGCGAAGCGGACAATCCGTCTTTTTGATGGAAAAATTACTGATGATACAAAAAGAAAATAGTGTTTTCTTTATTTTTTGAAAATTTCAGAATTTCAATTGGTTCTGTATTCGCAAACAAAACTAGGTCAATCTTAACCGCATTAGGGATTGTCATTGGGGTTCTCTCTGTTACACTGATGGGTACATTAATTTCTGGATTGGACCGTTCATTTGAAAACAGTATGTCTTGGCTTGGGAAAGATATACTGCATATAAGCCGTTATGAGTGGTTTAGTGATATGGAATGGTGGGAGGTAAAAAACAGGCCTCGGTTGCGTTCAGAGTATGTTGAAAAAATAAGACAACGCTCAAAATATGCTCTTGCAGTTAGTCCTGTAATGCAGCGTGGTGCTTCGCTCGCTTATAAAGATAAGGAAACGCAGACAGAGATATTTGGAACAAATGAAGATTATATGGAAACCATAAGCACGAACATAGAACAGGGAAGGTTTTTTACCGAAAGTGAAGACAGGTCTGGCTCAAGAGTTACCATTATTGGACACGGTATAAAAGAAGCGTTTTTTGAAGGTGATAATCCAATTGGTCAATATATTAAAATAGACAATGTAAAGTTTAAGGTGATTGGAGTTCTAGAAAAGCAGGGGAAATTTTTAGGTTTTTTTAGTGTTGATAAACAGGCAGTACTTCCTCTTGGTGCGTTTAATAGAATATTTTCAAAAAGAGGGTGGATGCGTTTAAGTGTTAAAGTTCCTGAGGATAAAGTCAGCGAAGGGCTAGATGAAATTTCAGGAATAATGAGACAATTACGACGCCTAAAGCCAAGCGAGAAAAGTGACTTTTCAATCAACCAGACAAAAGCTTTCGAATCCCAATATAATACACTAAAATTTGCAATTGGTGGCACAGGGTTTTTTATTACTCTTTTATCTCTGATTGTTGGCGGAATCGGAATAATGAATATTATGTTTGTGACTGTGAAAGAGAGAACAAAAGAAATTGGAGTAAGAAAGGCAATAGGTGCAACCAATGGAATGATACTGAGCCAGTTTCTGATGGAAGCGGTTACAATTTGCTTGGTTGCGGGTTTAGTAGGGCTTATGATTGCATATATAGCGAGTATATTTATTAATAAAATTTTTCCATCAACGCTGCCTATGGGTTTATCTATTTTTTCAATAGTCATGAGTATATTTGTGGGTGTTGTATCAGGGTTTATCCCTGCTTACAAGGCTTCTAAGCTTGATCCGATTGATTCTCTAAGGTATGAGTAAGAATGTTTTTTAGAAATCTAAAAAACATTCTTAAAGAAAGTTTTTGGATGGCAATTGATGCCATTCAGCAAAACAAACTTCGCTCTATTCTAACACTTCTTGGTATAAGTATCGGTGTGTTTTCAGTAGTGGGTGTAATGACCGCAATTAGAACTCTTGAGTCATCAGTTGCCTCTGGACTAAATGTGTTTGCAGCGAATACATTTGTAATTCAAAAATATCCAGATATTCATTTTAGACATGATGATAAAAAATACAGGAATAGAAAAAATATAGACTATGACCAATATAAAAAATTGAAAGACCGTGCAAAACTACCAGTTTTGATAAGCGTGAGTGAAGCCAGTTCAGTAAGAAATGTAAAATACAAAGATAAAAAAGTAAAAAATAATGTTGAGCTTTTTGGGGGAGATGAAGGAAGTCTGAGAATATTTAAAACCTATATTAGTGATGGCAGAAATTTAGCCCCAGATGATATAAGATATTCTCGTAATGTGTGCATTCTTGGTATGGATGTTGTTGATAGATTGTTTCCTTTTGAGGATCCAATTTCAAAAAAAATACAGATTGAGGGTCTTAACTATTATGTAGTAGGTGTTGCTGAAAGGCAGGGAGAGGCTTTTGGGAGGAGCCAAGATAATTATATTGCTATTCCAATAACAAATTATCTCCAAAAATTCTCAAATAAATTTACCACATTAAGTATAAACATTGAATCCCCATCTGAGAATGATTATGAAAAGACCAGAGAAGAAGCAATCGGAATTATGAGATCTTTACGAAAGGTAAGGCCCGGAGAAGAAAATGATTTTGAGATAATTACAAGCGATGAAATGATTGAAACATTCTCTGGATTTACAGATGGAATAAAATTATTTGCACTATCAATAAGTATTATCGCTCTTGTTGTTGCAGGTATTGGAATAATGAATATCATGCTAGTATCTGTAACAGAAAGAATAAAAGAGATAGGTATTCGTAAAGCAATTGGTGCAACAAAACAGGATATTTTAACGCAGTTTTTAATGGAATCAGTTTTTCTGAGTGAGTTTGGTGGAATTACTGGAATAATATTAGGAATCACTGCGGGAAACATAGTTTCAATTCTATTTGATATCCCCGCTGTAATTCCATTAGATTGGGCTTTCATTGGATTGGTTGTATGTTCAATTATCGGTATTGGATTTGGTAGTTATCCGGCTTGGAGAGCTGCTACTCTTGACCCTGTGGCTTCGTTGCGACATGAGTAAAGCTCAATTAAGCTTTAAATCTATAAGCATATCCCGATATTCTTTTGTAAACTTTTTTCGGATTCCATCATGACCTTTTTTTCTAAGATGAGGGTCTTTCTCAATGAGATCAAAAGCAGCTTTTCTCGCCCGTTGAATGATGGTTTTATCTCTCACAAGGTCTGCTATTCTATATTTTATAAATCCACTTTGTTTTGAAGAAAAAAATGCACCAGGACCACGCATCAATAAATCTTCGTCAGCTATTTTAAATCCGTCATTTGTTTCTTCCATTATTTTTAGCCGCTTGAAACCCGAATCGGTAAATTTTCTTTGCACCAGAACACATACACTCTTTTCAGTTCCCCTTCCTACTCTTCCTCTCAGTTGGTGGAGCTGCGTTAATCCAAATTGTTCTGCATGTTCCACAACCATGACTGTAGCATTTGGCACATCAATCCCAACCTCTATCACCGTTGTTGATACCAATAGCTGAAATTTATTATTTGAAAATTCTTCCATTACCCTATACTTTTCTTCCTTATTCATACGTCCATGAATAAGTGCAATAGAAAAGTTCGAAAATACACCTTTTGATAGCTTTTTAAAGTTTTCTTCAGCCGCTTTTAGGTCAGATTTTTCAGTTTTCTCTACTAAAGGATAAACAATCATACACTGTCTGCCTTTTTTCATTTCAGTTCCCATATATTGGTAAACCTTATTCAGACTTTCAGGTTGAACCACTCTTGTAATTACTGGCATTCTATATTTCGGCAATTCATTAAGTATTGAACAATCCATATCACCATAAAAAGTTATTGCAAGAGTTCTAGGGATTGGAGTAGCTGTCATCGCTAAAAAATGTGGGTTAGGTCCTTTTGAGGTGAGTTTGTTTCTTTGATCAACACCAAACCGGTGCTGCTCATCTACAATGACCAATCCAAGCGAATTAAAATATACATCCTCCTGAATTAAAGCATGGGTTCCAATAATAATATTTATTTTATTCTCACTCAATTTCTTTAAAATAGTAATTCTTTCTCTTTGAGGTGTGTCACCTATAAGTAATTCACAGGATAGCGGAGAGGTTTTTGTGAATTTTTGAAATGATTCAAAGTGTTGGACTGCCAATATTTCTGTTGGTGCCATAATAGCACACTGAGACCCGCTGTCTACCGCAACACATGCAGCAAGAACTGCCACCACAGTCTTCCCCGAGCCAACATCCCCCTGTAGCAACCGGTTCATTGTGGAAGATTGTTCCATATCACTCAGAATTTCCTCAACAACTTTTTTTTGCGAGAGTGTAAGTCTAAATTCAAGGTTCTCATATACAGATCGTATATTATTACCTTTTTCCTCCAAAGGTTTAGAGGAAGTTCCTTCAAATGATGTTTTTCTCATTGCCATGAGTAACTGAAGAAAATAATGCTCATCAAATTTAAGTCTATATATTGCATTTTTCAATCCAGATTCATTAGATGGAAAATGAATTTCTTTTATTGAATAAAACAACGGAGATAGTTGATAATTTTTTAACACCGTTTTCGGAAGATAATCTTCAATTACAGAAATAGAATCCAATATATTTGAGATTACCTTTCTCAATCTCCTGTGATCTAATCCAGTTTCCCTCAGCTCTTGTGTCAACGGATAAATTGGAATAATGGCTTGTGTATTTATTGGGTCTTCGTTGCTGTTGAGTTTATCCCACTCGGGATGAGTCATTTGAAATCCTCTGTAGTAACCTACTTTTCCTGTTACCGCTAGTCGGTCACCCTTTTTTAACATTTTTTTTACTAGAGATACTGCGTGAAACCATACTAATGAAACCTGCCCTGTGTTATCGTATAGAGTTGCCTCAAACAAAGATTTTCTTCCCATATTTCTAATAGTGGTTTCCTGGACAGTACCCACTACTGTACAGTATCTATCTTTTTCTAAATGGCATATTTGACTTACTGTCGTGCGGTCTAAGTATCTACGAGGGAAATAATACAACATGTTTTCTACTGTTTGTATACCCATTTCAGATAAAACTTTTGTGCGAACAGGGCCCAAACCTTTGATATAGGTTAATGAAGAGGAAAGTGTTAACTGACTCATACAGCTGTCTCTCCAAATTTACGTTGATGAAATCTTTGAAAGTATCGGATTAATTTTAGAAAACCTATATAGATCTCAGAGTCTTTTAATCCATAATTATTTCCATTCTTTCTTGTAAGTGTAAAGTATAATTTCTGAATCATCAGCAGGAATTGATATTGGAAAATAAATAGTCCCCACATCCTCTTTAATGTATTGTTTGTTTGTATTTTTTATAACCCAGTCACCATTGATGTGCTCAATTATTTTTACTTCTATTGCTTCTCTTTTTTTATTCTTTACTTCAATTTCAATGGATGCTTCCTCACTTTTCCTTTGCCTGTCATAATCTACAACCTTTCGTTTTCCAATAACATCAAAAGCTCTTCCAGCTATGATTTTAGCTTTTTCGCCTTTCGGGGTTTGTCTAATATTATCCTCTCCAATAAACTCCACATTTCCCTTTGGAGTGTTTAAATATATTTCTACTCTTCCAGCTGGTAATGGGATAGATAAATTATTCTCCTCTGTATTTGCGATTTCTATTTCCACTTCTAGTGGTTCCTCTTTTTTCTGCCTTTCACGGTTTTCAAATATGTATGTTCTTCTAAATGATATATCCCTTTCAGGATACAGAGTTAGTGTCATCATCTCACCTTGAGTCAAAGAAATATTATCTGCAATGGGATAAACATAATAGTCTCCTAGGGGAACTTCTCCAACATTGTTATTAATAGACTCCTCCTGAACTCTCATGCCTTGCACCAAATGTGATGCATATTTAACCGGACGTTGTACAGACGCTTTATTTAGATCTCCTTCTACTAGTTTTAACTGAGAATCTACAAAATCTAAATCAGTGTCGTTTGAAACCAGAGCCTCTGAAACAAGCCGCGCTGATTCTCCATTTGAACTTGTAATCAGCCTATAAACTGCTTTCCAAGTTATTCCTCCTGTCATATACAAAAGGCTACCTCTTATAAATTCAGAGGTAGCGCCTTTAATACCCCACTCTAGTTTGGGCCTGAATTGAACATCCTTCACCTTATCCTTTACCGAAACCATTGCCAGCTCATCTCGTGGAATCATTTTTATCCATGACCTACCCTGAATAGTGACCGATTTACTATTAAACTCAACTAATGTTCCATCGACAGACTTTCCATTTTTAAGATAAATTTCTACAATACTCCCAAGATTAGATATAAAATATTTCTCGCTGGAAAATATATTATTATTAAGCCGTTGTGATATAATTTTTTTGTTCCCTCCCAATGAGAGGAAAGGCGTTTCCGGATATAATTGATTTGGGACCAATGAATAGCTTATTTGACTTTCTCGTTCAGAAGTATTCCAAAAAACAGGCTGCCTTACCATAGTAATACCATTTTTATACATTGTTAAACTAGCATTGATACTTTGTCCATAGATTAAATTTAAGGTCAATAAAAATAATAGTGATTTTTTCAATTCAGCATCTCCAGGTTAGATGTGAGTTTTTCTAATTCTAAATTCATTTCTTCTAATTTTTTTTTCTCGTTTTCTACAACAGGTGGGGGTGCTTTTTCTAAAAACTTTTTATTTTTCAATGTTCTTTGCACCGATTCATAGTGTCTTGTTAGTTCTTGTTTTCTCTTCTCTAATCTCTCTTTTTCAAGATTGACGTCGATTAATCCTTCTAGCGGGATAAACAGCTCCATCCCTTTTACAACCGCGGTGGCTGAGTTAGGAGGTTTTGAAATGTTTTCTCCCGATTGGATTGAACTTATTCCACCGAGGAACTTAATAATATATTCATAGTTTTTAGCTAGAAATCCATCCTTCACTCTAATAACTAAGTCTGCTTTTTTACCTGGGGAAACACCCATGCTGCTACGTATAGAACGTACCGATGTAATCACCTCTTGTAGAACCGTCATGGTTTGCTCTGCATCACTATCAATTTTATTCTTATCGTGCACTGGCCAAGGGGTTTTGATAATATCACCTTCATCACTAGTTTTAAAATGGTGCCATAGCTCCTCTGTTATAAATGGCGCAAATGGATGGAGTAGGCACAACACCTGTCTTAAAATTGAAACTGCAACAGTCTGTACACACTTTTTTCTATTTAAGTCATCACCATAGAGCGAAATTTTAGAAATTTCAATCATCCAATCACAATAATCACTCCAAGTAAAGTCATAAATTGTTTTTACAGCTTCATTAAATCGAAAGTTATTAATATGTCTATTCACATTTTGAATTGTGATATGCAATCTGCTGGTTATCCATTTCTCTGGCAATTGAAACTCATGTTCAACTTCACCCAGTTCAGGAATGGTTTCAAGAGAGGAGGTATTCATTTTCACGAATCGCGCTGCATTCCACAGCTTGTTCATAAAATTTCTTCCCAACTCCATTCGTTCAGGAGAAAATAAAACATCCATTCCCTGTGGAGAAATCATTAAAATACTAAAGCGAATCGCATCAGCACCATACTGATCTATCAAATCCAATGGGTCAGGAGAGTTTCCTAATGATTTACTAAGTTTTCTCCCCTTTTCATCCCTTAAAATACTCGTAAAATAAACATCTTTAAATGGAATTTCTCCCATGAATTCTTTTCCTGCCATAATCATTCTTGCAACCCAAAAAAATATGATATCCGGACCGGTAACCAAAACGGTTGTTGGATAAAATGCTTCAAGATCTCTTGATTTTTGAGGCCAATCATGTACCCCAAAAGGCCAAATCCAAGAACTTGCCCATGTGTCTAACACATCTTCATCCTGTTCCCAGTTTTCAGGATCATCCGGTCCATTCACTGATACATGGATGTTTTCTGGAAGATTAGAGTTTTCCCCTTTTTTATACCAGACAGGTATTTGGTGACCCCATATCAACTGTCTGCTTATACACCAATCTTTAATGTTTTTCATCCAGTGGTTATAAGTTTTTACCCAATGGGAGGGGTGAAAATTTATATCACCTTCCTCGACAACCTTCAGTGCAGGCTCAGCTAATGTCTTCATTTTGAGATACCATTGCTCCGAAAGATAATATTCAATAGGTACTGAACCTCGTTCCGAGAAGCCTACATTGTGAATGTATGGCTTTTGGTTCACTAAAAAACCCTTATCATTCAATTCCTCTAGTATCTTTTCTCTGGCTTTTTCTCGTGATAAATTTCTGTATTTATCAATTACGTTTTCATTGAGAGATGCATCAGGATTCATAATATTAATAAAATCTAGATTATGTCTTTTCCCAATTTCAAAATCATTAGGGTCATGTCCAGGGGTAACTTTAACACATCCAGTTCCAAATTCTGGATCTACAAACTCATCTCCTACAATAGGAATAACTCTGTTCGTTAGTGGTAGATTTATAGTCTTCCCAATGTATTTTTTATATCTATCATCCTGAGGATTTACCGCTACCCCTGTATCTCCCAGCATGGTCTCTGGCCTCGTAGTTGCCACCTCTATTGCTCCATCCTCACCATTTAAAGGATAACGAATTGTCCATAACTTTCCCTGCATTTCCTTATGGATCACTTCTTCATCACTTATTGCAGATTGCGAAACAGGGCACCAATTCACCAGTCTATGCCCTCTATAAATCAATCCTTTTTCATACAACTTTACAAAGGCCTCTAAAACTGCCCTCGAATATTCAGCATCCATTGTAAAACTCTCTCGCTCCCAGTCACAGGAGCAACCCAGTTTTTTTAACTGTTGAATTATAATTCCACCATACTTCTCTTTCCAGTCCCATGCGTGATTTAAAAATTCATTTCTAGTTAGGTCTTCTTTTTTAATGTTTTTTTCCTGAAGCATTGTCATTACTTTTGCTTCTGTTGCAATAGATGCATGATCTGTCCCGGGGATCCAGCACGCTTCATACCCTTCCATTCTTGATTTTCTTATGAGGACATCCTGAATTGTAGCGTTCAAAACGTGTCCCATGGTTAAAATTCCAGTAACATTTGGAGGAGGAATCACGATGGTATAAGGAGATTTTTCAGAGTCAGAAGACGCCCTGAAATATCCCTTTTTAAGCCAATAGCTATACCATTGTTTCTCGATTAACTCTGGTGAAAATATTTTTTTTAGGTTTTCCATTTGGTAGGTAATTCAACTAATATACATTCAAATTTTTACTTAGAATAAGGTAGATGGTTATTCCCCCTCAAAAACTGCCACTGTCTCAATATGAGGTGTGTGAGGAAACATATCAATCAGTGTCATTGATTTCAAAGCGTAGCCTTTATCTAATATTGAAACAGTATCTCTAGCCTGAGTGGACGGATTACAAGACACATAAATTATTTTTTTTGCTTGATACGATAGTATGCTATCTATAGCCTTTCCGACTAGCCCCGCCCGGGGAGGATCAACAACGATCACGTCGGGGGCAGGAAGAGTGGAATCTTGAATTCTTTTTTCCAAATTCTTTCGGATAAACCTAACATTCCCAACTCCATTTATAACCGAATTTCTAAGAGCATCTTCTACTGCTGTATCAACGGCCTCAAATCCAATTACTTCCCGTGCATGTCTTGCTAAATATAGAGCAATGGTTCCAGTGCCTGAATAAAAATCAAAAACAGTTTCTGTACCGGAAAGGTCTGCGCCACTTAGAATAGTTTCATAAAGATTTTCAGCTTGTAAAGTGTTTGTTTGAAAAAAAGAATTTGAAGATATTTCAAAAGTCAAATCACCTATTTTTTCTTCAATGTAAGATTGTCCACTAAGGGTATTCTCCCACTCTCCATATGCAGTATCTGCCTTTTTGGTATTAATGTTATTGACAACGGAATTTATTTCAGGAAATTTTGAAACAAGTATTTTAACCAATGGAGTCAACAATTCGGTATCTTCATAAGAGGTAACAATATTAACCATGATATCGCCAGTGTTTATTCCAAAACGAAGCACAAGATGTCTTAAAAATCCTATATGTGTTTTTTGGTTGTAGGGTTTGATATTAAGCTTTTTGGACTCCTCTCTCACAAAATTAAGTATATCATTTCCCTTCATCTGCTGTATATGGCAATTATTTATATCCAGTATCTTATCCCACCGTTTTGGAATATGAAGTCCTAGAGCATAGTCCGCTGGTTTTTGGAGGGGTTCATCAGGCAATCTCCACCTTCTGCTAGAAAATGTAAATTCCATTTTGTTTCGGTAATGATAGGCACTCTCAGAAGGAATCATTGAAGTGATTTCTAAATTATTTATTCCAGCCTGTCTCATGAAAATATCCTTAACCTGATTTTTTTTCTGGGTGAGCTGCTCCGAATACTCTAAGTGCTGGTGGGAACAGCCTCCACAATATGAAAAATGTTCACACACTGGCTCTACTCTCCCATTAGATTCCGATAAAACATCAAGGATTCTTGCTTCACCATACCCTTTTCGGGTTTTATAGATCAGAGCGTTAACTTTTTGAGAGGGCAAAGCTTTGTCAACAAAAACAACAAATTGACCGTGACGTGCAACACCTCTTCCGCCATAGGCCAGAGAGTCAATATCTAGATTAAGAATTTCCCCTTTTTTTACCATACTCTTATTATATCCCAACGGGGTGCCACGTTGTTTTCATCTCCACCGTCCTTAGAATTGTGTAGGGTCCATCGTTCAGGGTGTTTTCTAAATTCCTATCCTTTAAAATATGGCAACGTTTTACATTGACTGAAGAGAACTTTTGAATAGTTTTTATTTCCTCCTGATTTTCGCCGCAATAAATAACTGCATTTACATCCATATGAGAAGCAAACTGTTCCAGTAGCTCTTCCCGCTTCCCTGTCAAAATATTTATAACCCCCGGAGGGACATCTGAAGTATGAATAATTTCTGCCAATGTTAAGGCTGGAAGTGGGTTGTCTTCAGAATAAAGAAGTACAGCTGTGTTGCCAGATAAAATAATGGAAGAGAGCACAGACACAGTATATTTGAGGTGAAGTTGGTTTGGACATAGAACGGAGACAACCCCTGTTGGCTCAGGGACTGTAAAGCTGAAGAAAGGTTGAGCCACCGGGTTCACACAGCTAAAAATCTGCTGATACTTATCCGCCCATCCCGCATAATAAACCAGATAATCAATTGTAGTTTCAACTTCAGATTTGGCTATGTTTTTCACAGCTCCTCCCAAGATCAGCTCTCTAATAAGCTGTTCTTTCCTGCTTTCCATCATTTCTGCCATCCTATATATTATTTGGCCCCTATTATAAGCTGTTTTATTTTTCCAATTGGTTAGAGCACCCCTCGCACACCTAACAGAGTCTCTAAAATCTTTTCTTGATGCTCGTGCAATATTAATTGTCTCACTATTGTCTGATGATATCCACGCAATATACCGTTCAGATTCCGATCGGGGGAATTTTCCATTGATATACAGTTTGCGTGTTTTCTTAATATTAATTTGATTAGCCATCCATTAATCCAAGCTCACATATGGTAAAAGACCTTGCAGTCCTCCTTCTCTACCTATTCCACTTTCCTTATACCCTCCAAACGGAGATGAGGGGTCAAACTTATTAAATGTATTTGCCCATACAACTCCTGCTTGAATTTCCTTTGAAATCTTGAATATTTTAGAACCCTTATCAGTCCAAATCCCACCAGAGAGTCCATACGGAGTATTGTTTGCCTTATTTATAACTTCCTTAGGAGTTCGAAAAGTTTGTATAGCTAAAACAGGGCCAAATATTTCTTTCTGAACTATCTTATGAGACTGAGATACCTCTGTAAATAAGGTGGGCGGGAACCAATATCCTTTGTCAGGAATTGAGCATGATGACTGAAAAATTTTTCCTCCCTCTTCTTGTCCTATTCTCACATAATGATCTATCCTTTCAAGCTGGGCTTTTGAATTGATTGCACCAATATCTGTATTTTTATCCAGAGGATCTCCCAAAATCAGCGATTCCATTCGATATTTTAATTTATCAATAATCTCTCCTTCTATTCCCTCCTGAATAAAAAGCCTGCTCCCTGCGCAACAAACATGTCCCTGATTAAAAAAAATACTGTTAACAATACCTTCCACTGATTGATCAATTGGTGCATCCCTAAAAATAATATTAGCAGCCTTTCCCCCTAGCTCAAGAGTATATTTCACTGAGGACCCAGCTAATGAGCTTTGAATAAATTTTCCTATTTCTGTAGACCCGGTAAATGCGATCTTATTTATTTCTGGATTTTGGACCAGATTTTTTCCGGTCTCACCATCGCCTGGAATTATATTTACAGTTCCAGGTGGTAGGTCTGCTTCCTGAATTACTTCTGCTAATTTCATTGCGGTCAATGGGGTTGTTTCTGCTGGTTTTAAAACAACTGTGTTTCCAGCAGCTAACGCAGGAGCAATTTTCCAGGCAGCCATGAGAAGAGGAAAATTCCAAGGAATGATTTGTCCTGCTACACCCAAAGGGTTATGCGTTTTACCATGAAAGGCAAACTGAAGCTTATCGGACCAACCTGCATAATAAAAAAAATGAGCTGCTGCAAGCGGAACATCCACCTGTTTTGATTCCCGGATAGGCTTTCCGCCATCTATAGTTTCGATAACAGCAAACTCTCTGGCTCTATCTGCTATCAACCGGGCAATCCTGAAAATATATTTTCCTCTTTCTGACGGTTTTAGTTTAGACCAATATTTGTTATAACTGTTTTTTGCAGAGCTTACCGCCCTTATCACATCTTTATTTGACGCATATGCAACTTGAGCAATTACTTTCTCGTTCGCAGGGTTTATAGTTTCAAAATATTTCTCGGATTCAGACGGACAAAATTCACCATTTATAAACAGGTCATATTTCTCTTTTAATTGAATATGGTCTGTGCTTTCAAGCGCTGGTGAATATTCCCAGCGCTCTTTCGATTGGTCTTTCAGTAATTTATTCACTTTATTATTAATATGTTAATCCACTGAAAAATAATAGGGCGATTGATATATACCTTTTGATTGTTTTACAATTTGCATAAGCACATCATTTGCAAGAGAGCTTGCGCCAAATCGAAATAAATCAGGAGTGAGCCAATGATGGCCCAAGGTTTCCCTAACCATTACCAAGTATTGAATCCCCTGTTTTGCGGTACTTATGCCTCCAGCTGGTTTCATTCCAACTCGTTTCCCAGTTTTATTAAAATAATCCCTAATTGCCTCCAGCATTGTTAAAACAGCTGTGGGCTCAGCGGCAGGTGCAATTTTTCCAGTACTTGTCTTTATAAAATCTGCACCAGACTCCATCGCTAAAAAGCTTGCCTCTCTAATATTATCCAGACTCTCAAGCTCTCCTGTTTCTAAAATAACCTTTAAATGTGCACCACCGCATGCCTCTTTTACAGCGCTTATCTCTTCAGAAACAAAATCTAAATTCCCCCGTAAAAATTCCCCCCTAGATATTACCATATCCACTTCGTCAGCACCTTCTTTTACAACCTTTCTTACTTCTATAATTTTTTCTTTTGTTGTAGCCATACCGCTGGGAAAGCCCGTAGCGACTGAAGCTATTTTAATTCCCGTTCCTACAAGGGCATCTTTAGCTACCTTCACTAGATTTGGATATACACACACCGCGGCTACACAAGGGAGATTAGGAAAATCATCATGAAGATGTGCAGCCTTATAACACATTTGACGAACCTTACCAGGAGAGTCCTTTCCCTCAAGCGTTGTCAGATCAATCATGGATAAAATTAAGTGAAGCGCTTTAAATTTTGATTCTTTTTTTATACTCCTTGAAAACAATCTCTTAACTCTTTCACTAGAGCCAATCTGATCTACTCTTTGGTTGAATTTATTTGAAACGATTGGCATTTACATTATTATTTCTTTTGCGGTGTTAATAAGTTGATTTGCTTCAGGCTCATTTTCTGCTTCCGAATATATTCTTAAAATAGGTTCTGTATTTGATTTTCGAAAATGAACCCACGAATTATCCCATGTGAATTTAATACCATCTGACTCATTAATTCTGCAACCGTGAAACTGTTTTTTTAATTTTTCTACTAAAACATTCATGTCACTATCCTTCAATTCAACTTTATCTTTTTTGATAACAAACTGAGGAAGTGATTGAAAAACTGAACTCAAAGGTTTTTCTGTTTGGGCTAACCTATTTAAAACCATGGTAACCCCAGTTAGAGAATCCCTTCCTAGGTGACTTTCTTTTAAAATGACCCCTCCATTTCCTTCACCTCCCAGCTTTGCCTTAGTTGAAAGCATTTTTTGAACTACATTTACCTCTCCAACAGGGGTATAAACAACTTTTGATCTATACTTTTCTGCCAGCTTTTCCAAAGCAAGCGATGTTGAAAGATTTACCACAAAGGTTTCACATCCCCACTCCACAGATCTTAAAAATCCTTCCGCTGATAAAACTAGCGTGTACTCTTCTCCAAGTGGGATTCCTTTCTCTGACACAATCGCCAATCGGTCGGCGTCAGGATCAGTCGCAAAACCAATATCAGCTCTATTCTCTAAAACTGCACTACAAAGAGATTCAAGGTTTTCCGGTAATGGTTCTGTCCCTCTGGGAAAATCCTTTTTTGTATCACAATTAATTGGGGTCACTTCACATCCTAAGGCATCTAACATCTCCGGAAGTGCGTCAGATCCAGCGCCATTACAGGCATCAATTACAACTTTAAAATTTTTTTCTCTAATAGAATTTAGATTGATACAGCTGAGGCATGTCTGATGAATAATATGCTTCTGTATAGCGTTAGGCTCTCGAAGTATCATACCGAAAGAGCCTGTTTCTTTTGTAGGTTGGCTATTGGATTTAGCTGTCCGAAATAATGTATCACAATCTTCTGGAAAAAGAAAAACACCATCAGACCTAATAAACTTCAGTCCGTTCCACTCTGAAGGATTATGGCTTGCTGTAATAACTATTCCGCCTACTGCTTCAGTATGTTCTACCATAAATTGAACGGTCGGCGTTGGAACGATGTCGCAGACAAATACATCCCTACCAAATGAAGACAACTCTTCAATCACAACGTCTTGTAGCGTGTCTCCGGTTGACCGGGAATCTCTCCCAACAAACAGAGCTCCGGATTCACAGTATTGGTGAAACGCAGCTGCGTATTTCCGTACAGCGTCTGGAGTGAATGATGAGGATGTGAGACCTCTTACGCCGGAAATACTCTCTAAAATCATAGCTGAAAATTAAAAAGGCTCGGTTGGAACACCGAGCCTTTTTCAAAACAGAATTTCTTTTTATTCTTAACGATATATTCTGGATAATCTCGCAACTCTGCGCATTGTTTTTTCCCGCTCCACTCGTTTAATAACGCTGGGCTTAATGTAAAATGCTTTTCTTCTTAATTCACGCAGTACTCCCGCACGCTCCCATTTCTTTTTAAAGCGTCTCAGGGCGTGTTCTATCTGCTCTCCATCCTTTACTGTTACTTCAATCAATTGGCTTTCCTCCTCTAACCGAGATATGTTCTTAAAATTTTACTGCGTGACCTGTGGCGCAGCCTTCGTATCGCTTTTTCTTTTATCTGTCTAACCCGCTCCCTGGTCAGATTAAACTCCTCCCCAATTTCATTGAGAGTAAGGGCATAATCCATATCAATTCCAAAATACATCTGAATCACATCTCTCTCACGTTTTTGGAGCGTTGTGAGTGATTGGCGAATTTCATCTTTAAGCGATTCACCCATTAAATTAGTATCAGGTGATAATTGGTTTTCATCCTCGATTACATCCAAAAGTGCATTTTTTTCACCTTCCCTGAATGGAGCATTCAAAGACTGATGGCGTCTTGAAATCCTCATTGCATCCAAAATTTCTTCCGGTGTCATCTCGAGTTGGCGACCTAATTCTTCTTCATTAGGAGTTCTCTCAATTTCTGCTTCAATCTTCTGTGCGGTTTTGGTAATCTTACTGATGGTCCCCACTCGATTTAACGGGAGACGAACAATTCTGGAGTGCTCTGCTAGCGCTTGCAAAATAGACTGGCGAATCCACCAAACTGCATAGGAAATAAATTTGAATCCTCTTGTTTCATCAAACCTTCCTGCTGCTTTTATTAATCCTAAATTACCCTCGTTTATCAAGTCAGTCAAGGGTAGACCCTGCCCCTGATAATCTTTAGCAACAGAGACTACAAACCGTAGATTGGCCTGCACTAGCTCTTTTAATGCACGACGGTCGTTCTTTTTAATCTGTTGAGCTAGCTCAACTTCCCGGTCAGGATGAAGTGGTTCATACCTTCCAATCTCTTCGAGATACCGGCTCAAACTCCGATTGGACTCATTAACTGCTTTCGTTACTTTTGCCATATTTTTTTATATTTTCCCTTATAGAAAAGTCGGCAAATATAATAATTCTTTTAGTAAAGAACAAAATTATTATAATTCATCTATATTTTAAATCAAAGAGGCAAACTCTTCTATGGTAAGAGTTTCAGGTCTCCGGTTCAAATCAATTTTGGGGTAGGCTTCCTGAAGTATACCAAACCCTTTTAATGTGTTTTTCAACATCTTTCGTCTCTGTGAAAAAGCAGCTGTCACCAATTTATTAAATTTTATATATTTTTCATCAGAAATGATAGGGTTGCTTTTTTTTGTGAAGTGTACAAAAGCGGAATCTACTTTTGGTTTGGGAATAAATACATCAGGAGGAATTTTAAAACAATATCTTGTATCTAAATATACCCCCGTTACCACTGTGAGTCTTCCATAGTCTTTTGTGTAGGGTTCGGCAGAAAATCGCTTTGCTACCTCTTTCTGCATCATAATGAAAGCGTCGCTCCAAAAGTCTAGCTGTTCAATTAGCCAGAAGACAATCGGTGAGGTGATGTTATAAGGTATGTTTCCCACAATCCGAACAGGATTGGAAATTGGAAGGTCTTCAATGCTCTGCTGAAGAATATCTCCATGAACTAGTGAAAGGTCCTTGAAATTAGACTTTTTGCCTAAGTAATCAATTAACAGTGGGTCAATTTCTACACTAGCCATTTCATTAACATAGGGTAAGATTAATTCAGTTAGTGCACCTTCACCTGGTCCTATCTCTAAAATTGAATCCTCCCCTTGTGGTTGAATTGTGCGTACTATTCTGTTCAACAGATTCTGATCTGCAAGAAAGTTTTGGCCCCATTTTTTTCTGAATGGATGAGAATACTTTGTCAATATGTTAATCCTTATAAATTAATTTTCTCTTCTATAATTATATTTAATTTATTCGAAAAAGTGTGTCTGTATTTTTAGAGGTATTCTCTGCTATCTCTTTTAAGGTCAAATCATGAATTTCGGCAAGTTTTTCTGCTACAAACCGGGTTCTTCCTGGTTCATTTTGCTTACCTCTGAAGGGAGCAGGACTTAAAAATGGAGAGTCTGTTTCAACTAGTACCCTATCCAAGGGAATTTCTTTTGCTACATCAGGCAAATGGCTGTTTTTAAATGTTAAGTTTCCAGAAAATGAAATGTAATATCCCATATCTAAAAATGTATTTGCGGTTTCTAAATTGCTTGAAAAACAATGTGCAACACCTACAACATCAGGAAATTCTTTCAAGACCTTAATAACATCTTCATCAGCATCCCTGTTATGAAAGATAACCGGTTTTTCCAATTCATCCGCTAGTTGCATTTGTTCTCGTAATATTTGTTTTTGAATCTCAGGTGGAGAGATGTTTCTGAAATAATCCAATCCCATTTCTCCAACTGCAACCATTTTATCATAATGAGAAAAATTTTTGATCTGATCTAAATAATCATCGGATGCATCTTTTGAATCGTGTGGGTGAACACCAGCAGAAAAATAGATTTGATCATATTGTTCTGATAATTTTTGACATTCCAAAGAGTCAGTCATATTTGTCCCAACACAAATAAACCGACTTACGCCTAAACTTTCTGCCCGTTGGATTATCTCTGGTAGATTATTCTTTAAGTCTTGGTAGTATAAATGGCAATGTGTATCGGTGAGCATTATTTATTAGATTATTCATATTAAATTTGGAATTGAAAATAATGCGTAAAAACAAGAGGATTAAACCAAAAAACTATTTATAACTTTTAAAAGTGAAAATAATATATTATTCAGTGTTAATTAAAGTATGGTTATTCTTATCCTATGCCTTTATCATGATGAGCTGTTCCGGCATTACAGAAGAACAACTATCCTCTTCCTCCGGTGCTGACACTCTAACACTGCATCCAATCACATTTGAAACACCCAGCCCGGAAGGATGGAACGCCCAATATAAAACCAGAGTTCAATTTCCTAAAACTGAAGAAAATTGGTCAAAGATCACCATGGTTCAGACTTTAAAGTGCGACTCTCTAACCAAAGGCGATAAATATCCCTGCGGGGAATGGGATTACATTTGGAATACATTTATTAATAATCCGGAGAGCGACACAACTGAAACTTTCAGCATTGGCAGTTTTGTCACTCCCTATGGAAAACGCCTTTTCCTTGGAGGAGAAGAGGGCTGGGAATGGACATATGATATGACGGACTATGCTCCCATCCTAAGAGGAAACCGTGAACTCATCGTAGGTAACAATCAGGAATTACTGGATCTGAAATTCTTGTTCATCAGCGGAGAACCTGAGAGGAATATTTTGAGCGTAGAAAATATTTATCCCTATGGAAATTATAAATATAAAGAACTTGCCGATGACTCTGTTTTTACAAAAAAGAAGATCATACTTAACGCTGATGCTTCAGGATATAAAATTAAATCTGTCATTTCCGGACATGGCCATGAGGGTCCACGCAACTGCTGTGAGTGGGACAGCAAAACCCACACCTGGTACCTAAACAACTGGGAAGTCTTTCGTTGGAATGTGTGGAAGGACTGCGGGAATAATCCTATTTATCCTCAAGGCGGAACTTGGCCCTTTGACAGGGCCGGTTGGTGTCCGGGTACCAAAGTGGATGAATACGAATTTGAGCTGACTCCCTATGTAAACCCCGGAGATACAATTTATCTGGATTACAGCGTTCAAAATTATTTTGACAACGGAGAAAGAAACGGAAACCTCCGCATGTCTCACCAGCTCGTCAGTTACGGAAAACCTAACTTTAAAAATGACGTTGAAATTGTAGAGATAATTGCACCCAGCAGTGAAGATAAATACAGTCGGATCAATCCAACATTAGCCAACCCAAGGGTTCTCATCAGAAATTCCGGTGAGTATGATCTAAAAACTGTGAAATTTCATTACGGACTGAAAAATGGAAAAAAATCAATTTATAATTGGTCAGGAAATCTATTGTTTCTTGAAGAAGAAGAGATAGTTCTTTCTATACCACAGTGGAAAGGATTAAAGAAAAATCAATCTTTTGAAGTTCTGGCAAAACGCCCCAATGATCAAAAGGATGAAAACCCCCAAAACAATAGACTTACATCCACGGTACCACTACCGAAAGAATTCCCCCATGAGTTCACTCTCTATATCCATACAAACAATGTGAACAGAGCGCAGGAAAACTCCTTCACCCTATCTGATGTAAAAGGAAGAGTACTTTTTGCAGAAGATAGTTTCAAAGATTCCACTGAATATTATTTTCCAATAGAGCTGAAAAAAGGCTTCTATCAATTTTTGTTCAAAGATGACATGGAAGATGGTATCTCCAGACACTGGTGGTACAGAAACAGCGCACCGGAAAAGGTCGGAATAAACGGACAAATAAGATTCTTAACCACCTCAGGCGATACTATCCATGAATTTAAACCAGACTTTGGTCAGGATTTACTGTTTAACTTTTATGTAGGTAAGATTCCATAAAAATGAGTTTCTATGTCATATCTCTTATGTTCGCCATTCCTATCTTTCTGCTTTTGATAGGAATTGAAGCTATAGCAGCAGGGAGAATGGGAATTAAGGTCAACCATCCTGCTGATATGATTTCAAGCCTAAGCTCAGGTGCAACCAATACCCTCCGAAACGGAATAAATTTTGGGTTTATACTCATCAGTTATTCGTGGCTTGTGAACAACCTAACCATCTACAAACTTGAGCCAATGTGGCTGGCTGTGCTCATAGCATTTGTGATTGAGGATTTTGCTGGCTATTGGATCCACAGACTGAACCATAGGGTGAATATTTTTTGGAACCGCCATATCATCCACCACAGCAGTGAGGAATTTAACCTCTCCTGCGCTCTACGACAGTCCATCTCTGACACAGTGAAATTCGCAGCTGTTTTTATGATTCCAGCAGCTCTCCTTGGAATTCCACAGCACATTTTTACCGTAATTGGCCCAATTCACTTATTTATGCAGTTCTGGTATCACACTCGTCTAATTGATAAAATGGGCTGGCTTGAAAAGGTCATCGTTACTCCGTCCCATCACCGGGTTCACCATGCTATTAATCCCGAATATATTGATAAAAACTACAGTCAGATATTTATTATTTGGGACAAGTTGTTTGGGTCATTTCAGTCGGAACTACCGGATGTAAAGCCTGTCTATGGTATTCTTAGGCCCGCAGATACCTGGAACCCCATACTCATCAATTTTAAACACCTCTGGCAGTTGATAAAGGATGCTATACGCACTGAAAACTTATTGGACAAATTTAAAATCTGGTTTATGCCTACAGGGTGGAGGCCAGAAGATGTTTCTAATAAATATCCAATTAAAAGCATCGAAATTTCACGGAAACAAATTAAATATGAAACCGAAAACTCCCGCCGGCTAATCTTTTGGTCTTGGACGCAAATGTTCATTGGATTAGGGCTCATGTTTCATTTGTTCTTTATCATCTCTTTCAATAGTACACCTGCTATTTTACTTTATGCATTATTTTTGGTTCTCCATGTTTTTGGCTATACCTCCCTTTTAGATAAAAGCAACTTTGGAATGTATTCTGAAGGAATTAAACTCATTATAGGAATGGCTCTGATTATAATAAGCGACTTAACATGGTTTAATTCACCGAATTACGTTTCAATTATAATGGGTTTTTATTTTATCCTGTCTTTTAGTGTTACATTGTATTTTATAAAAACAGAACTCTAAAAGATGCGGTGCAGTAGATTGAGCAAATCAAAAACACAGTGCAATATACTTTTTAGTAAGGATCAGATAAAAAATAAAAACAATATAATAAATTTGTTAATTTGCTAAATTTCAATTGTGTACCCTGTCGCTAAAATATTTCTTTGTGTCTGGCTTGCCATGACTGCCCTTTCTTTTGTAGAAGGTTATGTAGAAGGGCGGAACCCATGGCACCACCGTAAGCTGGGCTGGCAGATAAAACTGCCGGGTGGATACGTTTATCCCGCCTACCATTTTTATCTATTTATTGTGATGCTTCCATTGTTCTTGTTTCTTCCTCTTGTCATTTTCGGGTGGGATACAAAGTTATTTGGTATACTTATGAGTGCTTATCTCTCAGGGTTGGTTATAGAAGATTTTGTCTATTTTATTGTAAACCCTGCTGTGAAGTTTAGGGAGTTCTGGTCTGAATTTACAGATTACTATCCATGGGTAAAAATCGGGGGGCGTAAAATAGTACCACTTGGTTATCCTCTTGGAATAATGGCTTCTTTTTTATTTTGGTATATTTGGGGGAGCTAGCCTATTTGACTCTGGGAAACAGGGGCTTGTGATCTTTCAATTCACTACCGGGTCTTAGTCCTCCCCAATTTAAATCTCTCCCTTTTGCATTTAGTGCCTCTAATAAAATTTCCGTTCTGTTAGGCATTACCGGAGATAGTAAAACAGCACTGATACGCAGGGCTTCGCCGGCTGTGTACAATACGGTTCCTGCACTCTCTTTGTCTTCCTTTACCAGTTTCCAGGGAGCTTTTTCCTCCATATATTTGTTCACCCTTCGAACGTACTGTAAAATCTCCTCAATTGCTTCATTCACTTCCATCGATGAAATTTTTGCCTCCACTGTACTTATCAACAACTCTCCCGTTGTACGAATCTCCTCTTCGCTTATGGTGAGAGGACCGGTTTTTGGGATTTTTCCATCGTAATTCTTTTTCATTAGCGTTGACACTCTGCTCAAAAGGTTTCCAAAGTCATTGGCTAGGTCGCTGTTG
Organism: Winogradskyella sp.; assembly: GCA_964230865.1. GTDB lineage: Bacteria > Fidelibacterota > Marinisomatia > Marinisomatales > AB-629-J13 > AB-629-J13. The sequence continues at coordinate 22,358 of CAXRJK010000110.1, read as the reverse complement.
TAGCGCTTTACAAAAGAGTCCATTGTGAATTTTGCATCTTGCCCTAGAACCATCTCCCGCATAAGATAATATCTCACCGGGTCTACACCGTAATCATCAATCAGGTCAATTGGATTGATTACATTGCCCAGCGACTTGCTCATTTTTGATTCTCCGCTGAGCCACCATCCGTGAGCAAAAATAGACTCTGGTAATTCAACGCCTATGGACATGAGCATAGTGGGCCAATAAACACAGTGGGTGGTCAAAATATCCTTTCCAATTAAATGACAGGAGGCAGGCCACCATTTGCGAAATTCGTCTTCTTTTTTTCCAAACCCAATTGCAGAGATGTAATTGATGAGAGCATCGAACCAGACATATGTTACATAATCTGAATTAAAGGGCAGTTCAATTCCCCAGTTCAGGCGGGATTTAGGACGTGAGATACAGAGATCATTCAGTGGTTTTTGAAGAAATCCAAGCACTTCATTTTTTCGATGCTCCGGCTGAATGAATCCCGGATTGGAGTTTATATGTTCTATTAATTTATGCTGGTAGTGGCTCATTTTAAAAAAATAATTTTTTTCCTTGAGCTTTTTGATATCCCGAAACTCTCCGCTTTCTGCTTCTTTTTCTGTAATAAAACGTTCTTCCGAAACTGAATAAAGTCCTTCGTACTCATCTTCATAAATATCTCCCTTTTCATATACCTCCTGGAGAATTTGACTGACTATGGTCTTATGCCTTTTTTCGGTGGTTCGAATAAAATCATCATATGAAATGTGAAGCTTTTTCCACAGCTCCACGAACCTTGGTGCCATTTCATCACAATGCTTTTGAGGTTCAATATCTCTTTTTTCCGCTGCCTGCTGTACTTTCTGTCCGTGTTCATCTAGACCAGTTAGAAAGTAAGATGACATCCCTGAATTTCTTTGATACCGGGTGAGAACATCAGCCAAAATAGTAGTGTATGCGTGGCCGATATGGGGTTTGTCATTTACATAATAAATGGGAGTGGTTACATAAAATTTTTTATAGTTCATGATGTATTTGTTTTGCTTAATTCCTTCTGTAGTTGAATAATAAAATTAGTTAATAATAGTGCCATGTTGGCATTCCGACTAAGGCCTTCTAACACTGAATCCACCAGCATATTTAATTCATATAAATTAACACTAGGATAGCGTGATAAGAATCGGTTTATGCCTATACCAAGGCTCGTTTCGGTCAGGCTATCATGAATGCCATTTTTCAAGTGGAGTGCCCCTATAAGCCAACGCTGAATCAGATAAAAATGAAACTGAAATTCAGGTGTGTTGGTTCGTGACAAATTTGTATAGTCGGACGCAAATTTGTACAGCTTTTTATAGTCATCCGCTACCATAAAATCTGAAATAAAATCAAAAAAAGTGTTTATTTCTTCCCAGTTTTTATCTGCGATGTTACTAGCTGTGACAAAATTACCTTCAGAGAGGAATGAAATCCATTTAATTTTTTCATCGTCAATTCCTTTTTCTTTTAGCATTCCTTCAACTATATTATCCTCCAGCGAGGGAAATTGAATGTGTTGACAGCGGGAAATAATTGTTGGAAAAAGATTATCTTTAAAATCTGTCACTAAAATTAGGGTGGTGGACTGGGGAGGTTCTTCCAAAATTTTTAATAGAGCATTTGCAGATTCTCCTGAACCGATGCCCAACAAATCTGATTCAAAAATCACTGCGGTTTTTCTTCCCTTTAATGTAGATCTTAAATAAAGTGATTTTCTCAAATTGCGTATAGACTGCAGAACAATGCGGGTTGATTTGGGAATTCTTATCTTATGAAATAAATTGTTTCTCTTTTTTTCCAATTCCTTGGTAAAAAAATCCACACCTTTCCTATCTAAAGTATTCTCACTGTTTTGTGACAAGGCTGGCAAAGGAACAATCAAATGTAAATGTTCGTGCTGTAAAGTATTAAATCGTGTGCAGGAAAGACACTTACAGTCTGGGAATTTTTCAGGATTCTCACAATTCATCAAGGCTGCGAACGCTAAAGCCATACCCTGCTTTCCGCACCCTGATGGTCCGGAAAAACAGTATGCGGTTCCTATTCTTCCAGAATTGTAAATGGAAGAAAGTTTATCCCAAACCATGGGCTGAGCTTTTAAGATATCGGGGATTGTTATTTTATTAGCCATTTTTCAGGATCAAGCTTTTGACCGTTTCCCCAAATTTCAAAATGAAGGACAGCACCATGCTCTGAACTTGATTCATCCAAAAAAGCGATCACGTCTCCCGATTGCACCTCACTGTTAACGTTGGTTTTTAGGGTTTTTAGTTGGCTGTAAACTGTAAAATAACCTCCTCCGTGGTCAATGATCACGGTCGTTCCATATCCCCGTAGATATGTGACTGTGGCCACTATCCCATTCAACACTGTTTGCACCGGCATATCTACCTTCCCCCGAATATCAACCCCTGGATATTCCGTCGTCGTTTTTAATTTTGGGTTCCATTGTCTTCCAAATTTAGTAACAACTTTTCCATCAATGGGCCAGGGGAGCTGTCCTTTAAGCTGTGCAAAGTTTTTTGACCTTAACACCTCCTGCTGTTTGCGGATTCTCTCTTCCCTTTCAAATCGTGCTTTATCCTCTAAAATGGCAACTCTAATTTCTTCTAACTCTTTTAGACCTTTAGACTTTTCTTTTAAATATTCTGTCATCTCCTCCTTATTTATCTTGAGAGAAGCCAGTTGTTTTTCACGGCTATATTTTTTTTGTTTTAGCTCTTTTTTCTGTTTTGATTTTTCTCTGTTCAGATAAATATTTTTTCTTAGCCCAGCCTCAAGATTTAATTTATCCTGACCAATTTCTATTAAAAGGGTCTTTATAGATCTTCTGATACTGTCGTCTTTTGCTGAAATAATTTTAAGGTATTCTTTTCTGTAAACAGACTGTCTCCAGGCCACAGGACTGAATAATTTATCAAAATCAGATGGTCTCCCATCAATATAGGCCTTTAAAACTCTTTTTTTATAGCGCTCACGTAATTGCAGTAAGCTATCATCCTGATTAGTAAGTTTTTTCTCTGTGTCAGTAATCATTTTTCTTGTGTTTTTTTCTTCATTGGCCAGCTCAGAGATTAGTCTATCTATCAAATATATTTCTTTTTCAAGGGCAATTATTTTATTTGATGAAGATTTTTCCTGAGCAGACATTGTTTTTAATTTATCTTGCAGAGATTTTATCTCCCTTTTCAAAGATTTGATTGATTTATTTTGATATTCCAGCTCCTCATCATAATCTCTTTGAGGCAAAACAAGAGAAAGTATGGATAACATGAAAATAACATTTTTCACATTTTGTAACATAGTCAAAGTTACCGACTCATTCTGTTTTGTAAAACTGTGAATTAGTTTAGAGCTGAACTATATTATTTAAATTCATTTTTTTAATCACTCTGTTCTATCATATCAAGAAAAGAAACATGTATTTTCCTCTCACCTTGACTCCCCTTTATTCTTGTGTCTATTTTATAATATGGATTTGGAGATAATATAATGAAAGCGCTGTGGGAAAACCTTTTTGCACATTGGTATAAGCAGGAAAACCCTACCAAAACAGTCATAAAACAAATACCTGTTTTTCATGAACTGACAAATAAACAAATACGTGAAATAGAAAACCTGGTACATAAAAGACGATATAAATCTGGTGAAACTGTTTTTAAACAACATGCTCCGGGAGAAGGGATGTTTATTATTCTCTCTGGGAAAATTAAAATATTTACTGAAGATAAACAGAAAACAAAAAAAACATTAGCACTTTTAGGAAACGGTGAGTTTTTCGGAGAGCTATCACTATTAGATTCTGATACTCGTAGCGCAACTGCCATCGCACACGAAGACTGTCTTATGTTAGCATTTTTACGTCCTGACCTTCAATCTCTTTCAAAAAGAAGCCCTGAAACCGGAAACAAAATTTTGTTCAACCTTGCGAAGATTATATCAGCGCGACTCAGAAAAACAAGTGAGGAAATAACTGAGACTAGCTCAGGATCTGTATGACTTCCAAGTTACAAACTGTAGAAAAGTTTTATACCCTTACCATCTTTATCCTTGGGGTTTGTGTGGTTTATTTTGCCTGGCCCTATATATCAAAAATGGTAGTGATTCTTGTCTTTGCTTTTCTTATTACAACAATCCTCCTCCCTGCAGTAGATACCTTAGAGCGAAAGATAAACAGTAGATTGTTCAGTACATTTTTTGTTATGAGCGGAGTCCTTATATTAGTTTTTGGATTTCTTTTTGGTTTTGCCTCCGGAATGTTTCAGCAGTCATCTGAGTTTTATTTTAGACTCACTGAGGAAAACTATGTAAATGATTTAAATAGTATGTACGAAAGTACTGTTTCATCTCTTCCGGGGTTTTCATCAATGAGTGATGGAGAAACTCCTCAATTAGCCGAGAGAATACAAACTTTTATTTCGGGATTTATACAACAGATCCTTTCAATCGCAAAAAGCGGTGTGAATTTTATTTTTCTGACCGCCATAATCCTTGTTTTTACATTTATTTTGCTCGTTGAATATCATCATTTCCGTCGAACCTTGGTTGCCCTAGTACCCAATAAATATTTTGAGGTGGGTGTGAGAATCATACACAATATAGAGATGCAAATGTCCCGATATTTAACCGGACAGTTTCTAGCTGCTTCTAGTGTTGCGATTTTATCATTTATAGGGCTGTTTATATTAAATCTGTATGGAGCTAACCTTACACTGATTGTATTTATTTCAATAATTGCTGGGCTTTCTAATTTAATCCCCATGGTAGGGCCTTTTGTGGGAATGGTCCCTGCTGTCCTTATCGCTATAATGAATAATTTAGGTAGCGAATCTGCTTTGTCTCACCTCATGTTTAATTTAGTTCCGTCCCCGTTTTTCATTTTTGATATTATTCTGATGTTTGTAATTGTACAGCAAATCGACAACAATTTTATTACTCCGGTTTTGGTAGGAGAAAGTGTGGGCCTTCATCCCATGCTTGTTATGATTTCACTATTTATAGGTGGGACCGTTGTGGGACCCCTGGGAATGCTTTTTGCTGTACCAACAGCTGGAGTTATAAAAGTAATATCTCAGGAAGTTGTGTTTCTAGTTCGATATGCCCACCTCCTCTAACTACAATGTTAATTTTATTAAGGTTAAAGATGTCTGCTTTTCTAGTTTTATGCAATAAATGAATGATAAAAAGGAACCTTTATTTATAAAAACCATAGAAACTCACAATGAAAAACCGATCCATTTTTATATTTGGTGTTATCGCTTTTATTATAACTACTTTTGTTCATGGGCAAAATTTCACCATTGCTCGGATTCACTATGGAGGCGGTGGGGACTGGTATAGTGACCCCAGCAGCCTCCCAAATTTGTTAAAATTTCTTCGTGATAACACAAACATAGCTGTCGCAGATGACGAGGTTCGTTTCCGTCCTACAGATCAGGAATTTTATCAATACCCTTATCTATACCTAACCGGCCATGGAAATGTAAGGTTTACTGAAGAAGAAATAGTAAAAATAAGGGGAACATTGCTTAGGGGTGCATTTCTACATGCAGATGATAATTATGGTATGGATATCTCATTTAGGGAAGAAATGAGGCGGGTGTTTCCAAATAGGGATTTTATTGAGTTACCATTTGATCACCCCATCTTTAGTGTTTACTACAACTTTCCAAGAGGCTTGCCTAAAGTACACGAACACGACGGAAAACCTCCACAAGCGCTGGGCATATTTGACGAAGAGAGGTTAATGGTTTTATACACATATGAATGTGATTTAGGAGACGGATGGGAAGACGCTGAGGTTCACAATAATCCAGAAGAAACTAGACTGAAAGCGCTTCAAATGGGGGTAAATATTATTTATTACTCTATGGTTCAATAGTCATCGTTATGATTGATCAGTTAAAGCGGTTTAGAAATGCTCTAGTGAAACGGGATTTTATTCAGTTTTTCTGGAAAGGATATACTGCCCTATTGATGTTATTGATCATTGCAATAGGAACAGAGAGTGTCTTTTATTTCTCTCCTGCCATTAAAGTGTTTGTTGCGAGTTCAGCTCTCTTGTGTTTTGTTTTAATCATAGCGGGACTATTAGTCACTGTTCTTCTGATACAAACAAATAGGGTCAGTCGTTATCAGTGGTCTAATATAGCTAGAACGTTGGGAGGTAAGGCTTTTCCAAAAAAAGATTCAGTCATTAATGCACTTCAACTGGAAAGAGATGTCTCCGACATTTCATCCAAAGGCCTTACACATGCTTTTATAAGTAAAGTGGTAAAATCTCTAGACCAGCTAAACCATAAAACAATTTTTGCTGTAAATATAAGATGGAAATATATCACACTTTTTTTTCTGTTAGTTATAACAGTGTGGTTTTCAGGTTTCAATGACACCGCGGGATACAGTGTTTTCAGGTTACTGCATCCACACAATGCTTTTGAAGCACCAAAACCTTACCACTTGCGGTCCTCAGCGGGAGATATTCACCTGCTTGGAGGAGACAACGCTGAAATAGATATAGTCTCCAGCTCAACAAAACCTGACACAGTGTTTCTGGAACTTACTCCTATTGTACAGGTCGAAAGTGATTCAGTTAAAACGGATAAACTATTTTTAAAAGCATCTGTTGACTCTTTAGGAAAATATAATTTTAAATTCAAAGAAATTTATAAAGATTATATCTATGAAGCGTTTGTTAAAGCCGAGCATTTCTGGCAAAGCTGGAAGGAGGTGCGCTCCCCAGAATACAGAATTATGGTCACAGACCGCCCTGCCATAAAATCGTTTTCTCTTACCCTTATCCCACCATTATATTCCGGGCTTAAATCAGTAATTCAATCCGCAAATCAAGCAAGTGTACAGGGATTAAAAGGCACAACAATATCTGTAAACTTTTCATCTAACCGAAAGCTGTCTCGTTCATATTTAAAAATAAATGATTTTCATCATCCCCTTGTAGTTTCAGGTAAGAGAGCAGAAGGAGAGTTTATTTTAGAGGAAAATGGTGTTTTTACCATTCATCTTTATGATAATCGAAACATTACCAATCGTGATCCCATTCCCTATCATCTAGAGGTTATTCCTGATTTGTTTCCACAGATATCTGTGTATGAACCTCCTCCCATTATTGAGCTCGGGGATAATCAAATAATCCCCATTCATTTAGATGTAGAAGATGATTTTGGTTTTTCTACTCTACAGATTGGATATGAAATTCGACGTCCGGCATATATTGAAACAGACCCCGTCATATCCGTTTTTACTGTACCTAATTTAATTTTGGATAAACCCAAACAATCTGTAATGCTTGACTGGGATTTGTCTGATTTGATGCTCATGCCAGAAGACGAGGTTCACTATCATTTTGAGCTCTATGATAATGATCAGATCTCAGGACCGAAAAAATCACTGTCTGGAAATTTTGTTGCCCGACTTCCCTCCTTGGAAGATCTTTTCTTTGGTTTGGAAGAAAAAGAGGAGGGGATAATTGAAGAGATGAGTGAAAACCTTGAAGACCTGGAAATCCTTCAAGAACAGCTAGAAGAGGTGAATCTCGATCTCATTAAATCTTCTGAAATAGATTGGAACCAACAGCAATCCATAAAAAAAATGCTGGAAGAAACAAAAGAAAAGCTATCTGAATTTCAGGATATTGCTGAGACAATGGAGTCACTGAAGGAATCTGTTGATAAACATCAGTTGTTCAGCCCTGAGCTAATGGAAAAGTTTAATGAACTGAATCAATTGGTCAATGAGCTTATTTCTGAAGACATGCTGTCTAATCTGAAAAATATTGAGGATATTCTTGATCAAATGAATCCAAAAGAGATGCTAAATGCCTTATCTGAAATTGCTGAAAATATGGACAAGATTGAACAGGAAGTAGATCGCTTTCTGGATATATTAAAACGAATTCAAGCAGAGCAAAAACTAAATGAGGTATCAAAACGCCTAGAGCAATTAACCAAACAGCAGAATCATTTGGATAATGAGTTATGGGAAATGGAAAATGAAAGTGATGCTTCAACATTTTTAAAACACGAACAAAGTGAACTGAGAATTCAAGATGAATTTGATCATATTCAATCTGCAATATATGAAGCACAAAGGCTCACAGATGAGTTTAGTCCATCGACTGCTGAGGCTTTAAATGAAATGGTAGAATCTTCTATTACTCAATCTACTGAACAGAATATTGAAAATACAGCAGCACATCTAAATCAACAACAGCTTCAACTCTCTCGAAACTCAAGTAATTCTGCGTTGTCCGGCCTATCACAACTACAAAATATGGCAATGGATATCCAACAACAGTTTCAACAGGAAACATCAGCAGAAATGGTAGAAAAACTTCAAAAAGTGATGTCTAATGTTCTTTCACTTTCTAAATCTCAAGAACAACTCAGAAAAAAAACAGCATCCACATCAAGAAGCTCACAAAGGGTAAAAGATCTTGCCGGACAGCAGCAAGTATTAAAAGATCAGCTATCTCAAACTATGAGCTCGCTGATGGAGCTCTCACGTGAAACTTTTGCCGTAACTCCAGAGATAGGAAAAGCAATGGGGAAAGCTTTCGCTGAAATGAACGAGTCTATCTCTCGCCTTGCAGAGCGCAATACTGCCTCCGCAAAAAACAAACAGGATCTAGCTATGGAAGGATTAAATGAGACAGCCCTGAGCGTTCATCAATCTATACAACAAATGCAATCAGGGGGTTCTGCAAGTGGATACGAACAGTTCCTGCAACAGATGCAACAAATGTCCGGACAGCAGCAAGGAATCAATAATCAGGGAATGCAGTTAGCCTTAGGTCAGATGGCTGCGGGGATGCAGCAGTCCATGATGCAAAAAATGCTCTCTCAACAACAGGGCGTACAAAAATCGCTTCAACAATTGATGGAAGAAATGACCCAATCTGGGTCCAAAGGAAGGGGAGAATTGAGTGGAATTGGACAAGACATGGACGAAGTAATCAAGGATTTAAAACAAAGAAGATATACTAGAAAAACCCAGGAACGACAGCAACGAATTCTTTCCAGAATGTTAGACAGTCAAAAATCTATGACTCAAAAAGGACAAAAAGAAGAGCGCTTAGCAGAAACAGCCGTTCAAAATGTTAATTTTACCGGACCCTCTGGTCTCCCAGAAGACTTAGGTCAGCGAACTACCCTTACTTCCGAAGCATTGAGCCGTGCTCTACAGGCTGGATATACTCAAGAATACATGACCATGATTCGCCGTTATTTTAATGCCCTCAATAGGTCATCACTAATGAATGAAATAAATCAAGAATCAAATGAAATGAATCAATATGAAAATGAATAAACTATTCATTTTGACCATTGCATCAACTTTGTTGGTAATCTTGTACGGACAAAATAATTCCGGTGCTTTAAAGACTGCCAGAATGATGGAGCGGAAAGGAGAAATTGAAAATGCTATTGCAATTTATTCTGATATCCTTGATAAAGGCCATGATCAGAAAGCCTACACAAATCTGAAAAAGATTTACTCTAGAGATGAAAAATATGATGAGCTTATATCTACAATTCAAACTTATAAAGACAGAAATCCACAACAAATAGACCCCCATCTAGATCTTGGAGAGGCATACTGGAAAGTCGGAAACAAGAAACTGGCTAAGCGGGAGTGGGATATCTCAGAAAAAAAGTATGGAGGCGTGGTAAATACTTATAAAAAGTTTTATTACCTATTTATAAGGCTTGGTATGTCTGATGAAACGAACGCCCTCATCCGCCGGGCAAGAGAAAAGTTTAATGACCCATCTGTTCTCTCACTTGAAATTGCAAACTATCATTTTTCAAGGAAAAGTTATGAAACAGCATTAAAAGAATATCTCAACTATTTATCATCCCATCCAATGCAAATTAAAATGGTCACTAATCGTATTTTACTAATTAGTGATGATAATGAAACTCATGAACTCATTGTAGGGACCTTAAATAAATGGATAAAAAAGGATTTGGTATTATTTGGTCCTCTGCTTGCAGACTTTTTTTTCAAAACTCAGCAATATGAAAAGGCAGTTTCTCAACATCAGGATATGGGGTTTCCCTCAGATAAAGATGTTCATCGCTGGTTAGAATTAGCTAACTCTCTCAGAAAAGAATCCCAACATGAAAAGGCTATCGCCACCTATGAGACAATTATAAGTCAAAACATCGTTCAATCATCTCCCACCTTTGTGGGTCAGACATTGTTAGGGCTAGGAAAAACATTTGAAGATAATATTATTCCCAATGAATCACCCAGTCTTTCATTTGTTTCATTTTTGGGAGAAAATATGTTTTTTGAAGATCCCTTTTATCATCAGCAAAATATATCAGTAAAATCATTGGACTCTGCATTTGAGTTGTATGATTCTTTACTTACCTCCATGCCGCTGTCTTCTTTCTCTGCTTCTGCATATCATCGTCTCGGTGAAATTCAGTTTAAAATGCTAAGTGATTTTGATGGAGCTCTAAAATCATATAGGGCTGCGATAAAATCACCCTCCAAAGCCAAATTAAAAAAAGACATTCAGCTTAGAATTGGTGAAATGTATCTATCAAAAGGAGATTTGAATGAGGCACAAAAATATTTTAAAAAGTTTGGGAAACACAACAATGACTTTCGTTTTCAATATATATTATCCCATCTGTATTCAGGAGAAATTGACACGGCATTTAAACTAATCGAACTATCAATAGAGAGTACAAAATCGGTTTCACATGATCTAAATGATCTACTCGAGCTGAGAAACTTTATTTCAACATATTTTCAAAACGGCACAGAAGAAGATAAACGTGCATTCAAAATGTTTATCTTTGGTGAGTTTTATCTCCGACAAAAAAAACTGCCAGAAGCTATAGCTTCCTTTGCTTTTATACAGGAAAACTATCCTAAAGCTTTAGTCTGCAAAGAGGCTATCTTACGTGAGGCATTGGTTCATCTGAAAATGAACCAAATTTCTGAAGCAGAAGTTCTAGCTGAGAGATTAACTGAAACAAAGTCAGCAGATAAAGGATGGACTCTTTTAGGTGAAATTTATGAAATATTTAGAAAAAGGCCCGATGAAGCACTACAATTTTATTATAAAATGCTGGAAGACTATCCTAATTCCTATATGTCAGAGCCTGTGAGACTCCATATCAGAAGTTTAAAAAATCAACTGAAGAGCTAACAAAAAATGAAAAAAATAATTCTCATTTTTAATCTATCTATGATTTTAGCTCAAAAAGTTCTAATCCCTATGGATTTAACTCAAAAAGACCACCTAAAAGCATATGGAGTGGCTTTCCATGTTCTAACAGAAAGAGTAAATGTAGAGTGGTTATTAAATTATAGAGGGGGGGCTTTTCTAATAGATCAATTTCCATTTATCATTAAGGAATGCAGGCTTAGGGGAGTTAACTTTGAGCTAATCGATGGAACTAGTGTACTTTCTATTTATGGAGAAATTGAAAGAAACAATATGGAAATAGTTCTCCTGGAAAAAGCTCCCAAAATTGCAATTTATTCACCTCCCAGTAAGCAACCTTGGGATGATGCTGTTACGCTTGCCTTGACATATGCAGAGGTGCCATATAAAACCATCTGGGATGAAGAAGTATTGACCGATGGCCTCAGTAAAATTGACTGGCTTCACCTTCACCACGAAGACTTCACCGGTCAATATGGAAAGTTCTACCGTAGCTACCATACTGCTTTGTGGTACATAAAACAGAAAGAAGACTTTGAGTCTCTTGCACTTAAACTTGGGTTCCCATCTGTGCATGAAGAGAAAAAGGCAGTGGCACGAACCATTAAAAATTACGTAGGGCAGGGTGGTTTTCTATTTGCAATGTGTTCAGCTACAGATTCCTATGATATAGCATTAGCTGAAGAGGGTTTCGATGCAGTTCACAATGTGTTTGATGGAACACCCATTGATCCAAAGGCCCAAAACAGTCTTGATTTTTCCAAAACTCTGGCGTTTACAAATTTCAATATTTTGACCGATCCAATGGTGTATGAGTATTCTGATATTGATTTTCCTCCCAGCAACAATCCTATTACCAGAGGTGCAGAAGCTGATTATTTTTCACTTTTTGAGTTTTCAGCTAAGTTTGACCCTGTCCCCACAATGCTGACTCAAAATCATGTCTTCACTATAAAAGGATTTATGGGACAGACCACCGGATTTCACAAAAGTAAAATAAAAAAACACATCGTGCTTATGGGAGAGGATCCTGCATCAGATCAGGTGAAGTATCTTCACGGAAGCTTTGGGAAGGGTGCTTTTGCATTTTTAGGGGGTCATGATCCAGAGGATTATCGACATTTTGTAGGAGATCCTCCAACTGACCTATCTCTTCATCGAAATTCTCCAGGATATCGTCTCATACTAAATAATGTCCTTTTTCCTGCAGCAAGAAAAAAAGAGAGGAAGACCTGATACAAATCCGTGAAGCAGGTTTTTCAGAGTGTGTTGCTCTCTCACAAAATATTCCGGAATTTAACTTTCCATATCCAATATCAGAATATGTAAAACGATGCCGATCTGTAATGCATCTTTCTCTTGTAGCTGAATATAAAAATGAACCTGCTGGGTTTAAAATTGGATATGAACGTTACAGCGATGGAAGTTTTTACAGTTGGATGGGGGGCGTTCTCCCTGAATTCAGAAAAAAAGGAGTTGCCAGAAAATTAGCTGAATTTCAGGAATCATGGGCAGTGAAAAATGGATATATTGCCCTCCGAATGAAAACAAGAGAAAAACATAAAACGATGATTAAGTTTTCTCTTAACAGAGGGTTCTTTATTACAGACGAAAACCCATTGGACAATCTATTTGAAACTAGAATACTAATGGAAAAATCTCTAATCTGATCATGTGGATTCAGAAAACAATTGTCCTAAATTCTTATCCAAGAGGATTTCACCTTATTACAGATCTTGTGTTAAAGAAAGTTGAAGAAATACATAGTATCAGCATGGGGGTTTTCCATTTATTTATTAAACACACCTCAGCATCACTCACAATTAATGAGGATTCTGATTTAACAGTTAGATCAGATTTTGAATCTCACTTCAATCAAATGGTACCAGAAAACCAACCCTATTACCAGCACACATTTGAGGGGTCCGATGACATTCCAGCACATTTAAAATCGTCGATTTTAGGATCGTCAATATCAATTCCCATTTCTAATGGTAATCTGGCTTTAGGAACCTGGCAGGGAATTTATTTTTGCGAACACCGAAATCATAGTAAAAGCAGAACTTTGATTGCAACAGTGCAAGGAGAATAGTTTTATATATGAAATTATTATGTTATGATAAGGTAATTCCTTATCTATAAAAATCGATAATAAATTGCTTTCGATTTTTTATACAGATGATTTTTTAAATCATGATACTGGAGTCAATCATCCCGAATCCCCGGAGAGGCTGAGAGCTTGTGTATCAGCACTAAACTCCTGTAGAGAAGCAAATAAAATTAATTGGATATCTCCCAGAAAAGTCACTGAAGAGGAACTCCAATGGGTTCACACTCAAGAATATATAGATAAATTAAAATCTTTATGTGCCCATGGAGTGGGATTTATAGATGCAGACACACAGATTTCCCCAAAAAGCTATGATGTTGCTTTGAAAGCAGCTGGAGCCTGGCTGAACAGTGTGGATGAAGTATTGAGAGGAAACTCATCTTTCGCATTATCTCGTCCTCCCGGTCATCATGCTGAAATTGATAGAGCGATGGGGTTTTGCCTTTTTTCCAATGCTGCTCTTGCTGCTATTTATGCTTTAAATAAAAAGAATGTTAACCGTGTTCTTGTGTTTGATTGGGATGTTCACCACGGAAACGGAACTCAGCACATCATTCAGTCTTATAGAAGTATAGCTTATGTCTCAATCCACCAATATCCATTCTATCCCGGCACAGGGTCCCAAGACGAAAAAGGAAGCCATGGTAATGTGTTGAATGTTCCAATTTATGCTGGCACAACATCAGAGGAATATTTATATAAATTCGATAGGGAAGTGTTCCCCTTTATTCAAAAATTTAATCCAGATGTTTTTATAATCAGCGCAGGATTTGATGCACACCAAAGAGATCCGCTGGCAAATATTAATTTAGTTACAGATGATTATGTTTATATGACAAAAAAATGTTTAGAAATTCAACCCAATTTATTATTAGGATTGGAAGGGGGGTATGATTTTAAGGCATTAGGAGAGTGTTGTGTTGAGATTTGTAGTGTGTTATTAGGAGATTAACAATGGCCTGGTAGTTCTTTAGGTAGCTTTTTTATCTTCTCTTAATTAATTTCAACCATTGAAATAAATTATTAGCTAAAAAGTAAATAGTAGCACGTTTAAAATAAAAGAACACAGTGAACAATTTAAGTGAAAAGCAAAAAATGCATCAATACATGGGAATTGAAATGAATATCCAAACATGGAATCTGCTGAATAAGAAAAACCGTTCAGAACAAGATGATAAACGAATGCTTATGTTTGCCAAAGCCTCTCTCTTTCACTGGAAATTATCCCAAAATATTCAACCCATTAACGAACAAAGAGGAGAATGGATGATTTCACGTGTTTATTCAGTATTAGGGAACGGAAAAGAAGCGCTGGCACATGCTAAAACTGCTTGGAATTTGACTAAAAAATATAAGTTTAATGATTTTGATCTTGCTTATGCACATGAATGTTTATCAAGAGCATACGCCGCATCCGGAAACAACTTAAAGTGTAAGAGTTGGTATAAAAAAGCAGAGCAATGCGGTGAGCTTATTTCTGACACTAAAGATAAAGAAATATTTTTTGGTGATTTAAATGAAGACCCTTGGTTTGATTGCTTACCCTAGCTATCCTTATTCTTAGCATTATTCCAAAGTTCTTCCAGCTCTATTAAATTAGAATCCTCTATATCTTTTCCAAGTTTTTTTAATTCATTTTCAACGGCCTTAAATCGCAAGGTGAATTTCCGGTTGGTTTTTCGCAAAGCTGATTCAGCAGAAACATTTAAAAATCTTGCTAAATTAACAAAGGAGAAGATGACATCACCAATTTCCTCTTCTATATGAGTTTCATTTTTTTCTGATTCAGCATCTTTTAGCTCCTGAATTTCTTCGTTTATTTTTTCCCATACTTGATCAATTTTTTCCCAATCAAATCCAGCATAACTTGCTTTCTCCTGTAGCCTTTGAGAAGTTATTAGAGCAGGAAGGGCGTTAGGAACTCCATCAAGACGAGACTCACGATTATTCTCTTTGTGTTTTGCTGACTCCCAGTTTTGTTTAGCATGAAATGCAGCTTCCGCTTTTTTATCACCAAACACATGAGGATGACGTTTGACAAGCTTTTCATTTATATGGTTCAAAGAATCTTGTATTGAAAATTCTCCATTTTCCTTTGCAATATCAGCCTGAAATATGACATGCAATAAAACATCGCCAAGTTCTTCTTTTAAAGAATTCATATCACCTTGCTCGACACCTTCAATTACTTCGTAGGCCTCCTCAAGAAAATAAGGAAGAAGGGATTCGTGGGTTTGTTCTTTATCCCAGGGGCATCCATTTTCTCCTCTTAGTTTTTGAACAATTTTAATCAATCTTAAAAAGGAATCTTCTGTTCTCTTTGTCATTTTAATTATTTATTATATAATTCCAATCAACCTTTTTTAAAAATATTTCTTCCCAGTTAGTCATTTCATTCTTTGATTTTTTTGTGTCATCATCAAATCCAATTAAATGAAGACAACCATGAATTATTAATCTTGCAATTTCTTTTTTTAGTGGCTCGTTAAAACTGTTGGCATTATCCTTAGCCCTTTGAAGACTAATATAAATTTCACCTTCGAGTTTTTCATCTGATTCTTCATTATAGCGAAATGCAATCACGTCTGTTAATTGATTAAGCCCAAAGTATTGTTTTTTTAATCTAGATAGTAAATTATCCATTCCAAAAATTATAGTGATATCCCCTGTGTTAATTTTATTATATGATAAAACGGAATTAACGGTAGAAATACATACGTTTTTATTGATTTGAATTAAATCAGAATCAATAGATATCTTAACATTTATCACGCTTCCGGAACTTCCAGCTTATTTTCCACATCCGGATATTCAACTCTTATATGATAAATCCCCCGCAATACAGGTAACATACCGCTATTACCGTCAACCGTCCCTTTAATTTTTTTCAATTCATCTAATGTGAGAGGACATTCATCTAATTGTCCTTCATCAATTCGCGATTTAATAATTTTGTCAATCATAGCTTCAATTTTGAAAACATCAGGATTTTTTATAGATCTAACTGCTGCTTCAATGGCCTCACAGAGCATTAGAATCCCGGTTTCCTTTGTGTTTGGTTTCGGGCCCGGATATTGAAAGGCTTTTTCTTCTATTTTTCCCGAGCTTCCCGCTTCCTCCAGTGCTTTTCTATAAAAGTATTCCACTCTTGTAGTACCGTGATGCATAGGGATAAAATCTCGCACTATTTTTGGAACTTTATATTCACGGGCCAACTCTATCCCATCCTTTACATGATTTTTAATAGCCTTAGCACTCATCACATAGGTCAAACTATCATGCTTGTTTTCTCCGGAGAATTGATTCTCAATGAAGTAATCTGAACGCAACATTTTTCCAACATCGTGATAATAAGCCCCGACCCTACACAGTAGTGACCTAGCTCCAATTGCATTGGCACAAGCTTCCGCAAGGTTTCCGACAACTATACTGTGATTAAAGGTACCATTAGCTTCTTGTTGAAGTCTTTTGAGTAACGGATGTTCAAAATCTAAAAGCTCTATTAAAGTAAGATCCGTAGTAATTTGAAAAGCAATTTCTAGTAATCCAATTAATCCATAAGTTATAACCGGAGCCAGAATACTAGTAATAAGAAGAGGGAGCAAGTCTTGCCAAATTGTATTCCAAGAGTTCCCTTTAAATAGTCCTAAGCCAATTAAAACCACAAAGCTGATAAACATCAGAGAAAATATTGTTGTAAAAACCTGCGTTCTAGTTCGGAGCTCTCTTACGTTATACATAGCCATGCTGGACAAAGTCAAACCAACGATGATAAAATCGAGGTTATTCCCAATCATAACAGCATTCAAAATAGCCATAGATGTTGTTCCCATAAACCCTATTCGAGCATCAAATAAAATGGTTAGAGTCATTGCAGAAACAGCTAAAAATAAAAAATATGGGGAAATACCCAGCTGAATCACAGATATATGAACTAAAATTAATTCTCCTAAAAACACTAGGGAAATAAGGAGAATCATTTTCCATTCCTGAAATATCTGTGTTCGATATATACCAATAAATGTAAAGGCAAATGAAATAATCGACCCAATAACAACTAATCTTCCTAAAAAACTAAAAAATGCCTGAACGTTAGTCTTTTTTCCCCTTTTTTCATCCACTGCCGCAGACAAAGACTCAAGCTTTAAGAGAGTTTCCTCACTAATGCGTTCATTAGCATCTACAATTCTCTCATCTTTTAAAATGGTTCCCTGATATCGGGGGACCCTATCTAGTTTGGATTGTTGCCTTCTTTCAGTTGTCTCTTTATCATAAACAAGATTAGGTTTCATAAATTCAACAATTAGTGCATATCCTGTTATATGTTGTATTTCATCTAGGTTTGGATATGTCTGAGCTAGTTCCATTTTTGATTTGGTCCATGCAGACTCAAGGTCATTGTACTCGATAGGCTCAGCAAGAATAGGAACTTCACCCTGATGAAGCATAATTTTGTCGCTGATGATTTCTGTAAGAGAAATATCATAAATTCCTTCTGCCCAACGATTCCTACAAATTTGAATAATAGTGGTCTCAAAAATATTTAAATCATAGCTTGGTCCTAACTGGTACTCCACATCCAAAAATGAATTCCAGGGTTCTAGTTGAACTGAAAACGAATACTTATCTTCAAATTGTTTGACAAGCTCTGATAGTTTTGTGCTATCTGCTTTATAGTCTATTAATACAGTATTATAATTTTCATCATAACGATACCTGTATAATAAATCTTTAGATTTTAAAAGCTGATCTTTTGTGTGTCTGAAATCTTCAGAAATTAGAAAAAACTCTTCAAGGTGATTGGTCCATTCACGTACCAATTCAGAGTTTCGCTTGAATACAAAGGGTTCAGATATTTTTGCATCATTTAAATCAGTTTTTAGTCTTTCTTCTGACTTGAGTAAAGGATAAGTAAAGGGAGCAATTACAGGCTCTCTTGTAATATCATTTAATTGATAAGAATATTTAAGTGATTCTCCGCTGGGGAAAAAAAGTGATGCAATGAAAACCAGGCTAGATAGAATAATAACTTGAGGCCAAAAACTGTAAAGAAACATATTGAACCTTTCACGAAGAGAAGGTTTTCCAAATTTTAGTTTAGATTTTTTTAACACTTTTTATTATTTCCTTAGAAATAATCAACCGTTGAATTTCGCTTGTTCCCTCTCCAATTTCTAAAACTTTAGCATCACGATAAAATCGTTCCACATCATATTCCTTTACATAACCGTACCCGCCAAGAACTTGAATTGCTTCTGTTGTCACATCCATTGCACATTCGCTGGCAAACAATTTAGCCATTGCCGCTTCCTTTGTAACATCCAAACCATTATCTTTCATCCATGCTGCATGATAGACCAAAAGTTTTGCCGCCTCAATCTGGGTTCTCATGTCTGCCAGTTTAAAGCTCACAGATTGAAATTGATTGATCTTTTTTCCAAAAGCTTCTCTTTCACAAGCATAGTTTAAAGCTTTCATATAAGCTCCTTGTGCCGTACCCACCGAAAGAGCTCCTATCGATATTCTTCCACCGGTCAATGTTTTTAAAAAAGTTTTAAACCCATCTTCAGGTGTTCCAATAAGATTTTCTGCAGGAATACGCATATCTTTAAAAAAAAGCTGATGAGTATCACTGCCCCTCCAACCCATTTTTTTTTCTTTTGGGCCAATAACAAGTCCAGATACGTCTGTTTCAGTAATAAAAGCTCCAACTCCTAAATTTTGTTCATTTTCAATAATCTGTGCGGTTAGATTTAAATAACCCGCAACCCCAGAGTTTGTAATAAATATTTTACTCCCGTTAACCACATACTCATCACCATCTCTTACGGCGGTGGTTTTTGTCGCTCCTGCATCACTCCCGGCTCCCGGTTCTGTTAATCCAAATGCACCTAAAGTTTTTCCTGATGCAAGATTGGAAACATATTTAATTTTTTGTCTTTCAGTTCCTGATAAAACTATTGGCATTGTCCCTAGAGATGTGTGCGCTGAAACAGTAATGGCCACAGAAGCATCAACTTTTGCAAGCTCCAAAATAGCAGTTACATAGGCAACCGTATCCATCCCCGCACCTCCGTATTTTTCTGGTACAGGAATTCCCATTATTCCAAGATCTCCCATTTTATCAATCAGGTATTTAGGAATAGCTTCTTTTTTATCTATTTCTCTTGCTATTGGCTCTACCTCATTTTTTGCAAATTCTCGCACCATATCTCTGAGCATCGCGTGCTCATCAGTAAAAAATAATTTATCCAAAATGTTTACCTATATTTTATACACTATTTACCACCTGATTGCCGCTGATGCCCATGTGAACCCTGCGCCGAAAGCTGCTAATATAATAATATCTTCATCAAAAATTATTCCTTGATCATAGGCATCACATAGAGCGATGGGGATGGATGCTCCAGTAGTATTCCCAAACTTATGTATATTACTAAACAACTTGCTTTTTTCAATTCCCATTTTTTTTCTCACTGTTTTAGTAATCCGTTCATTGGCCTGATGGGGTATTATAAGAGAAATATCATCAATTGTAAACCCATTTGCATCCATTGCCTCTTTGATTACTTCAGGAAATCGTCTCACCGCATTTTTAAAAACCTCCCTCCCGTTCATGGAAGGAAAGTGTCGGCCTTCTTTTATCATGTCTATTGATAATCTTGGGTTTTCCCTTGATGAAGGACCTTCACACCATAGCTCCTTTAAATATTTCCCCTGACAGTGTAAATGGGTTGAAAGAATTCCTGAGTCTCCATCATTTTTTGTCAAAACAGCTGCGCCAGCACCATCCGCAAATAAAACAGCAGTCATTCTACCGCTGTCTGATAAATCCAACGCAGTAGACTGCACTTCTGCTCCTACAACCAATACAGTTTTATATTCTCCTGTTTTAATAAATTGATCTCCAATGGAAAGAGAATATATGAACGCAGAACAAGCTGCTTTTACATCAAATGCACCTACCGTTCCTATGTCCAATGCATCCTGAATCTGGGCACTGACACCTGGGAAAAAATAGTCTGACGTTAAGGTTCCAACAATAATTAAATCTATCGCTTTGGGGTCAATGTCTGCCATTTTTATTGCTTTTTTTGAAGCTTCTATAGCTAAGTCAGATGTCCCCATACCTGACTCTACCCATCTTCGTTCCTCGATTCCACTTCTGGTGCGAATCCACTCATCAGATGTATCCATATAGTCTTCCAGTTCTCTATTAAAAACGATTCTTTCGGGTACGTGGTAGCCGATTCCTGCGATTTTTGTCCTTTTCATCGGTGAAAAATAATATATCTTACGTTCAAATAAATAGAATAATGTCCCTCCCATTTATTTTTACGAATGAGACAATAACTAAAGTAATCCCCCCACAAAAAATGTTTTATATAATAATGGATCGTTTTAATTGTGATGAATGGGTTTAAATTTCCTTTCCCCGAATGTGTCTATCTTACCTACAAAAAATATGAGTCTATTAAAAAAGTCTCAATTATAAATATTTATCAATGCATAGATTAAGAAAGGATTCTCTCTCAGTTAATTGAGTTTTCTCCTGTTTTAAACTGTATCAATAAACATATCTATATTTGTTTATGGCAGGTGGTCAGATTGGTCAAATAATATTTTCAATTTCATAATAGAAACTTGAGCCGGTTTGTAAGCCGAGTTCTGTTTTCAAGAATTAACTAATTCATTGAAAGATGGTCATTCACCTGGTCTCGGCGTTACCGTCGAGATCATGCAACCTACCCGCTTCTCACACATTAATATGTATCGATGCGAACCACATCTAAAAGCCTATTTAATCTTGCACCGGACGGGGTTTACAAGCTCCCAATATCTCTACTGGGACTGGGGGTCTCTTACACCTCCTTTTCACCCTTATCCACCAATATGTGGACGGTATATTTTCTGCTGCACTTTCCATGTTCTCACGAACTCCCCTCATTATGGGGCGTCCTGTTCTGCGGTGCTCGGACTTTCCTCCCTAATACTAATATTAGGGCAACCATCCAACCGACTCAAATTTAATTCATACTTTTTTCTTCCCAGAATAAAAACCGTCCGCACACATCACAATTATGCAGTCCTGATTTAGTTCTTACGTAAGCGACTATTTGAGGAGGAATTGCTGCCCCACAGCCATCACACGCAGATCCGTTAACGGAAACAACTGCCAATCCTTTTCTCGCTTGAGCTATGCGGTCATAACGACTCAATAATGATTGCGGAATTTCATCACGCTGACTAGCTCTTTCTTCCTCTAACTTTTCCTTTTGATCTCCTGATTTAGCTATGGTTGATTCAAGTCTTGCTCGCCTTTCAGATAAATCTGTTGTGAGGGTTTCTAGATTTTCCTCTTGTGATTTAACCTTTTCGGTCAATTGACTTTTCTCCTCGAGCCGTTCCAATTCATTGGTTTCCATCTTATCTATAGATTCTTTTAAATGATCAATTTCAACCATCAGCGCATCATACTGGCGATTGTTGTTAACCTTGAACAATTGATCTTTAAGAGAATCAATCTTTTCTTTAGAGCTATAAATTTCTACTTCTATTTTATTCAGTTCCACTTCAATATGTTTTAATCGTTCCTTACCCTCTTCTAACTCATTTATTATTTGAGTCTCTTTAGATTTAAGTTCATCAACCTTTACGGGCAAATCTCCTAAATAGCTTCGTATCTCATAAAGACTACTATCGATACTTTGAAGTTCTTTCAAATGATGAATAGAGTTCATACTTCTCCTTATTTAATTAAAAAAATGCACCGAATAAGCGGTGCACATAATATCTTAAAGTAAGCTTGGGTGCCAAGCTTATTGGTAACTTTCTGCTGTTTATATGTACTATCATTTGAGGCGTTTATTAGTTCAACCATTAATCAGTCTCAACTGAATGATTTTCTGGCCACAAATTTAAATCTTTTTTTATATCTTATAAACAAACATAGTAAACAATGATATTTCTCATTATTAATTTTCAGCTCTCTATTTTATCAAAACATTAAATAAT
>CAXRJK010000109.1:0-5595 GCA_964230865.1 Winogradskyella sp. | reverse complement strand
AAATAAAATATTATGAGTAAGCAATTGACTAAGGTATTTAATCCTAGCTGAATTATCCAACGCCTTATATCTTTTGTTTGTGATCGGGTTTAGAGCGACCCACGGTGAAATAAATCTATATCTAACAGGTTGATTAGATAGTATAAGAATATCTTCCTTAATATCAATATCAATATCATTTACTTGGAATGTGATATTACCAAAATCTAGGGAATTAATCTTTTCACTTAAAGATAACACTGGACCTGCTCCCTCATTTATTCCAACAAGGTAAATTTGCTCATTGAGAATTTTTACCTGAACACGAGGATATAAAAACTCTTTTCTATATTGACCGTTTAGCAGAGGGATAACTGAATCCTCCGCAAATTGACTCATAATTACACCCTTGACCTGATAAGGAGTTTTTTTAACAGGCTTGTCGGTTATTAAGCGGGCAGTTACTGTTTGAAGTTTATTGCCCTTTTGGCTGCTTTCCTCCATAGTGTGACCTCTTTATAAATTATAAAATACATTATTAAAAAATAAATTACTGACTCATTGTATTCATGAATTCCTCATTGGATTTTGTCCGTTTGATTCTTTCTTGGAAAAATTCCATTGCCTCTATAGCATTCATATCATTGAGTAACTTTCTCAAAATCCACATTCTACCCAAATGTTTTTTGCTGACCAATAGCTCCTCTTTTCGGGTCCCAGACCGAATCAAGTCAAAAGCAGGAAATATTCTGCGGTCACTCAGGTTTCGATCTAGAACAAGCTCCATATTACCTGTACCTTTAAACTCTTCAAAAATAACATCATCCATTCTACTCCCAGTATCCACAAGCGCTGTTGCAATAATAGATAGACTTCCACCTTCTTCGGTATTTCTTGCTGCACCAAAAAATTGCTTTGGCTTTTTCAATGCATTAGCATCAACACCACCAGACAAAATTTTTCCACTATGAGGGATGACAGCATTATGTGCTCTAGCCAGCCGAGTAATACTATCCAAAAGTATAACTACATCATCCCCATATTCTACCATTCGCTTTGCCTTCTGCAAAACCATATCTGCAACAGCCACATGGCGTTCCGGAACTTCATCAAACGTGGAGCTAACTACTTCTGCATCCACATTGCGTTTCATATCTGTCACTTCCTCTGGCCTTTCATCTATGAGTAAAATCAAGAGATTGGTTTTAGGTGAGTTTTCTCTTAATGAGTTTGCAAGATGTTGTAAAAGAACTGTTTTCCCTGTTTTAGGAGCAGCTACAATCAAACCCCTTTGCCCTTTGCCTATTGGTGAAATCAAATCCATTATACGCATGGATAGATTTTTTGACGCTGTCTCAAGGTTAAATTTTTCTTCTGGGAAAAAGGGGGTTAAGTTATCAAATAGTATTGCTTTTTTTATATCTTCAAAAGGCCGTTCATTAACTATATCTATTTTTAAGAGAGCATAAAATCTTTCCTTTGATTTTGGAGGCCTAATCTGTCCAGAAATCAGATGCCCAGTCCGCAGTCCAAACCGTTTAATTTGAGAGGGGCTTACATAAATATCATCTGGTCCAGGCAAGTAATTAAAATCAGGGCTTCTAAGAAATCCATACCCATCAGACATTACTTCTAATACTCCCTTAGCATAGAGAGAGCCCTCTTTTTCTGCCTGTGCCTTTAATATACATACAATCAATTCCTGTTTGTTTAAGCCAGAAACAGTTTGGATACCCATATCCTGCGACAGTTTTGTAAGCTCTTTAATTTTTAATGATTTTAATTCATTTACATCCATAATGGTAACCTATTTAGGTAGGAGTTTTTATAAAGAATAACCTGCTGAGTGCGGGCCTCAACTTTAGCCAGAAATTACACTAGTTGATACCAGAGTCAAAGGAAAAATCAAACACTTTAAAAACGTCCTCTGCAATATAATGACTCCCAAAAATAAGAGCTGGCTTGTAACCTTTAACTTTCTTTTTTAATTCAATTATATTGCGATAAATATTGTTAGATGGGTTATTATAAATTTCATAATTTTTCAATTTTTGACTTAATTCAGAGGGGTGCCACAGATCTTTATTTTTAGAAAAAACTGGAATTAATTCTGAAAATCTATCCTTTATAACTTTAGCGATTGCGTCTAGTTCTTTATTCTCCCTTAATGCAATCAATCCTATTGGTTTTTCAGTAAACATTAACTCAATAGTTTTAAGTACCGCTATTAATCCATGGCTATTATGTGCTACATCATAAAAAATAGGTTTTTTCCCATGCAGTTTTTGCAATCTTGCAGGCCAAACTGTTTTATTCAATCCTTTAACAATATTTTGATATGATAAATTTTTATCAAAAACTTCAATCGCTTTAATTGCTGTCGCTGCATTTGTAGCCTGATGTTCGCCAAGTAGAGGAATACTATACTTTTCATTTTTTATCTTAAATTCTGTATTCATGTAAATCCAATCACATTTTATGGAGTTAGGTTTTCCAACATTGTAAAAAGGGGAGTCATTTCTATTGGATATTTCTTCCAATATTTGAGATATTCCCTTATTTTGTGATGCAATCACTACGGGAGTTTTTGGTTTGATAATACCGCCTTTCTCTTTGGTTATTTTCTGAATTGTATTTCCCAATATATGACAATGGTCTAAACCTATCGGTGTAATAACACTTAATTCCGGTAATAGGACATTTGTTGAGTCAAGCCTACCCCCAAGACCCGTTTCTATAACAGCAATATCAACTAAATGTTTTTCAAAATACCAAAATGCCATAGCAGTTGTTGCTTCAAAAAATGTAACAGGTATTCTATCAAAACTGTCTTTATATCTATTAACAAACTTGATAATTTCTGAATCTGAAATTGGTTCACCATTTATCCGTATTCGTTCATTAAATTTGATTAAATGAGGCGAGGTGTAAAGTCCTGTTCTTAACCCCATTTCTCGAAGTATTGTAGCAATCATTGCACATGTAGTACCTTTCCCATTTGTTCCTGCAACATGAATAGACCTGAAATTACTTTGTGGATTTCCAATGACATCTAAAAGCTTTTTCGTGTGTTCAAGCCCAACTTTAACCCCCCGTCTTTCCAAGCTATACAAATAAGTTAAAAGTTTATTCATTTTTTCTTCTAATGATTAAATCATTTAAAGTTAAAATCTAAACTTACTTTTAGATTAAATCTGTAAAATGAAGATTAGAAAGATAGCTCCCAAGAAATGTCTCCGCGATTTTACTGTAAGATCTCGTTTTATCAGTAACAAAACATTCAAGCTTTCCTAATGATTTATTATCAGATAATAAGTTGTTTATTTTTAGATGTTGAAAAAATGTATTTGCTACCTCAGAAGGGGTATCAATTATTTTGATATTAGGACCTATTATTTCAGATATAAGATCAAAAAACACAGGATAGTGAGTACACCCTAAAATTAAAGTATCAATACTTTCTTTAATCAGGGGGGTAAGATATTTTATCAATATCTGTTTGACAATATCATCGCCTACCCATCCATCTTCAGCAAGGGGCACCAAAAGTGGGCATGCCTGAGAAAAAACCTTTAACTGTGTGTTTAATGAAATTAGTAGGTTTTTATATGCATTAGATTGAATAGTAGCATCCGTTCCGATTACTCCAATCCTTTTTATTTTTGATTGATTTTCTGCAGCTAAAACCCCTGGTTCGATAACCCCCATTATTGGAATTTGAATTCTTCGGTTTAACTCCTGTAATACCAAAGCAGATACTGTATTACAGGCAATAACAATAGCTTTTACATTTTTTTTCATGAGAAATTCAGCGATTTGTATGGAATATTTCTGAATTGTAATTTTGCTTTTATTCCCATATGGAACTCTAGCTGTATCTCCAAGATATACAATGGACTCATTGGGTAATTTTTTTCTGAGTGCTTTTACAACAGTAAGTCCTCCCAATCCTGAATCAAAGACTCCTATGGGTTTTTTAAATTCTATCATCCTTTAGCTAAAATTTCTTCTCTAGATTTCTTAAACTGAATAATTGCCTCATAAATACCCTCTGCAATTTTTTGACGGTATGATTTCTTGAGCAATAATTTTTCCTCCTTACGGTTTGATAAATATCCCACTTCTACCAAAACATTTGGCATGCTTGCTCCAACCAACACATAAAATCCCGCTTGTTTAACCCCTCGATTTTTAGATTGAGTTCGCTTGCCTATCTCTACTTGAATCAAAGAGGCTAAATCTTCGCTTTCTTTCATAAACATACTTTGTGCCATAGTTGCCATAATTAAATTGGTTCCTTCAAGTCTTTCATACGAGTTTTTCTTGTGTTCCTCCAAATTGATCACAGAATTTTCTCTTGATGCAACGGAAATTGCATCCTCTGTTTTGCCTGGTCGAAGAAGGTAAGTCTCGAACCCGCTTACTTTTTGATTGTGGTTAGCATTAGCATGAATGCTAATGAATAGTTTTCCCATTTTTTCATTTGCAAACTGAGTTCGCTCCAAGAGTGGGATAAATATATCCTCCTCCCTTGTATAATATGTTTTTATCCTTGTGTTTTTCTCTATTAATAATCCCAATCGCTTGGTAATATCTAATGTTATATCTTTTTCCTTTGTTCCCCGCTTTCCTATTGTCCCACTGTCTTTTCCTCCGTGCCCAGCATCCAAAACAATTGTATCCAAAAACCATAGATCCTTCATGGAGTTTATATGAATGTTGTTTTCGATAGGTGTCCTCAAAGTAATAACAATTTCAGATGGATTGTTTGTTTGGTACAGTTCATGTCCAGCAATTTCTGATCTTAATTTAAATGCCAATTGGGCAGATTCATCTAACTGGTCTGCAGTGACTTTCCTTACACTTCCCCGAGTGTATGTTTTTTCCATTGTCTTAGAATCTAAGGTCCCCCCTTTAATTGTCACATAAAACCAACCATTTTTATTTTTGAAGGCACTGATATGACCATCTGGGAATTTCTTCCTTGTTTTGATGTAAAGGATGGTTCCATTAGCCTTTTCATCAATTTCTATTTTGTTTACATTAAACTTATTTTCGTTAATTTTAAGAATTTTTTTATGTGCGTCAAATTCTAACCCAGAAAATAAAGAAGATTTTAAACGTCTAAAAAAATCATCTGCGGGCAGGTAAATATCAGAATTTATGTTGAAACTCGAGAATGGCATTTGGTATATTTGGTCATCTATAGTAACAAAACTAGAAAAACTCGACACTTTAACCCTCCGGCTTTCAATATAAAGTACCGTTTTCGCTCTTTCTTTTGTATGATACATATTACATTTTAATAACCGAGATAATTCGTTTGACGAACAGTAAATCTGGTTATCATGAATTATTGTTTTTAATAATCCAATATTTGATTGGCTAGAACTAATTACTCTTATTGAGCTACCATAGACATAGCTTGAAAATAAAAACCACAGGATTATTTTATATATTGATAGTTTCATACTGGATAAATTATTCTGTTACTTCTTTTTTATCCAAGAAAACCATAAAAAAGTTGATTCGGTTCAATAAAACAGTTTTTGGGTGTAAATATTAAACAACATATTAAATCCACTTAAAATTGAAATTATCCAATATGGGGAAAAA
>CAXRJK010000108.1:0-4580 GCA_964230865.1 Winogradskyella sp. | reverse complement strand
ATTTCATTGCCTAATAAGTCATACACTATTAGGTCAACATATCCATAGTATGGCATCTCAAATTTTAAAGTTGTTAAAGGGTTAAAGGGGTTAGGATAATTTTGATAAAGATAAAAAAGTTGTGGGGTAATATTGTTTTTCTTTAGCAACAGGCTATTAATATCTTCTTCAAGTAATATTGTATCCCCTTCCGTTAAGTTGAAGCTTCGACCATCGGGGGCCTCCAATACCCACAAACTTTGCGAATCAACGGGAATTTTTATTTCGGCAAAAATACTCAGAATATTATTGTTATTTTGAATCTTTATATTTCCTGTATTTCCAGTGATCTTACGATCTGAGTCATATCGAATATCGAAAGCATTTACAGGTGGCTTTGGAGGTAACTGATAAAATATTAACTCTGCCTTGGGAACAGAAACCCCAAAATAGATTGGCCTTTTATTAATGTATAATATATTGGCACTTTCAGAATAATCATAAAAAGATGATTTTAACTTTTCCGATGACCCTTCAGAGGAAAGAGTAACATTTCCATCAGAAAATGCATTAACCCAGTATCCCTTTCCAGGTTGAACGCTCATAGCGTTTACATAGGTTCCATCAAACTCATAAAGTGATCCAGGAACAATAATTTGTCCCGGGTCTGATATATCTGCTAAATCTGTTTCTATTGATATCCCACTAAAAATATTCCATCCCTCTGATAAGGAAACAGTAAGGCTAGTTAAATCACTCCCACTAAATGCAGCATGTCCCGCATAAGGGAAGTGAATCCAGTAGCCCTCTCCCGGAATTAGCTCCTCTGAACTAACATATGTATCTTCAAATGAAAATAAGGTTCCTTCCATAAAGCCTGGAAACACATTTGAAGGAGAAGCATCAGAAACATTTACTGGCAAACCAACCATACTCCAATCTTTTAAATGATTTACAACCATTAGAGACTCCAAGTTCAATAGTGCATTTTCTAGCGTACCAAGAAACTGACTCCCTGTTGGAGGTATTACCGTTCCCTCAGCTGTATATATAACTCTCATCTGGTGGTCTAATAACACATGATGTGGGACTGAACCATCAGTAAAAAGTGACCGAAAAATCATATTTGTATCATCAATAATGGGATAAGTCAAACTGTATAGCTCTCCCCAGCTCTCACAGGTAAACTCACCCTCCCAGCTCGAACCTGCAGCTATCACCTCGAGACCACTAGCTCGATATTGGCTATATATATTTTCTGTAAACTCAGCTTCAATTTGACTGACATGACTGGAAGCGTTAAACAGCATAATCCAGATTAACTTATAGTCTCCCCCATTTACATTTCCAAAATGATCATAAAGCGACCACTCGGCATTACTCTGAGGATAGCAAAGTTCATTTGATATATTTTCAACCAAATCATTCATTTGATATGTGCCCCCTGCAAATACCAAATTTATTAGGATAACTATTGTGTAAAAATGCCTCATGTTGATGTAATCCATATTTAATGGTTAGAATATGCATTAAATATCATCAGTGAGTATAAAAGAAAATATGAAAAATATCTACTCTTTTATGTATATGTGATTTAGGTCACGTAATGGAAGTGATCTGCTGAATATTTAATTAAAACAGGTTTAGTTAAATTGTTAATCGAATAAAAAAAGTGGGGGTAAATCCAAGCATTTCAACGTCAGTGGAAACAATTTTAGCGTTATCTATAGTGATATATTTTTTATGGCTTATATTTTTGTGACCAAATAAATTGAAGACAGATAATCCAATCTCCCAAGCTAAAGACATTATACTTAAATGCCGTGTTATACTAATATCTGTTCGGTAAATAATAGGTAACCTCTGCGAATTTAAACTAGCAGAAGAGTCGGGAATGATCGCATAGGGGTAAACATCTTCAGAAAAATACTGCATTCCTTGAGGTGTAAAGACTGATCCAGAAGAAAAAATCCAAAACAGAGAGAAATCCCAATTATTATATGTGGAAGTAATGACTGATTTTAACTCATGTGTGCGGTCATGATTTGCGGAAAACGCCATCCCACGATTAACACTAGAACTAGGGTATCTCTGCTCTGAAATTCCAAAAGAATAGCTAACCCAACCACGAAATTTTCCACTCTTTTTTTGGATAAGTACTTCCAATCCTTTACTCACACCGGTTCCTAAATGTACAATTTCTTCGCTAAATCTATTTTTATTACTTTTATAAGAGTCTGTAGGAAACTGAATGAAAGTAAAATTGGAGATCTCTTGAAAGTTTCTATAAAAAACAGTTACCTCTGAATTCAAGTTTCTGTCATCATATCTTATCCCTAAATTAATTTGTTTTGAATCAGTAGGTTTAAGACTATCATTCGATAATAGCCAAACATATTTTTTCCCTCCGATCATATAATTATTACTAAAACGATGAATAAATTGAGTATAACTATCCAGCGACCCTTTTAGAGAAAGATATTTTGATAACTGATATGTAAATGAGGTTCGAGGTTCAATAAAAAACTTATTATTCAAATCATATTTTGAGAATCTCCATCCCCAAATTATTTCAGCATTTGATAAGATTTTCCAGCGATCCTGAAAATAAAAAGAGCTTATATTTGCTCTATATTTTTCCATTTCACTCTCATTATTTTGGAATTTCAATTCATATTTTGTATTTAAAAATTTTCTTGATATCCCAAATTCAAAATCGTGAAATGAATTCAATGACCATTCATTATCAAATCGAATTGTCAAATCATTCAGTGTGTTATCATCTGAAATATCCACATTGTATTCCAAATCACCCAAATACTTGGACTGGTAAAATGAATAACTACTGTAACTTGAATTGCTAAAAAGTATATGAGAATAGAAATTATTTCCCCATATCCTGGACCATTTTACACTTCCACTCTGGTTTTTCCATCGAGATGCATCCTGAATTCCATCTAGGTATGTTATCGTTGTGTCTTGTGGAAAATTATATAACCTTTCAATTTTATCACTTCCAGTGAAAAAACTAATAGATAAAATATTATGGTCATTTGGCATAAAAGTGATTTTCCCATTAAAATCGAAGAAGGATAATTGAGGATTATAATCTGCACTCTCCGATGAAACAACTAAACTAGTCTCTCCCTCTCCGTCAGTTAAAAAATTATAAATATTTTCAAATAAGGAAGTTTTGTAATAATCTGAATACGAACTACGATATGTCATAAATAGACTTCCACGTCCAAACAAAGGCTCCTCATAGGTTAATCCTGCAGTGAGAAAATTACTGTAAAAACTCAGCCTACGTTTTTTTGTATTACCCTGCCTTCCTGTTAATTCAATAATACTAGATATTCTCCCACCATACTTTGCAGGGAAACCGCTTTTGTAAATTTGAATATCTTTTACAGCTTCTGAGTTAATTGCACTAAAAAAGCCATAAAAATGGTCAGTCTGATATACAGACATCCCATCCAATAAAATTAGATTTTGATCTGGCGTCCCTCCTCGAATGTAAAGTCCCGCTGAACCTATGTTACCAATTTGGATTCCTGGCAATAATTTTAGCGTGCGAAATATATCTGTTTCTCCTAACTTTGGAAGAGAAGCAATATGCTTTGGTGAAAATGAGATCTGACCTGTCTTCATTGGCTGACTAAAAAACTCTAAATCATCCCCTGTTACTGTTACTCCCTCAGATCTGATCACCTTTGGTAAAAGTTCAACAATATACAAGGAATCGGGTGCTTCACTAAAAGATATTGGAACCCTGATCGGTTCATAGCCTATGTAGGATATATTGATAGATCCTGAATCAATTATCGTTGGGAAATAAAAAAATCCTTCCTGATTTGTTATATCCCCAAAATGAGTATTTTGAATATGTACATTTGCATATTGGATGGGCTCTCCGCTTAACTTATCACGAACTAATCCTTTGAGAATAAATTCATTTTTAATGTCTGAGTTAGCATTCGTAATAACTATATATTGTCTTCCCTTATGTTTCCACTTTAATCTTTGATTAAAAAAAAGAGTGTTTAGTGCCTCCTCTATAGTACAATCATCGCACTTTGCGGAGATACGCTTGCCCTCCAAGTGGCGGTCCTGATAAATTATCGCAACTTGGTGATAATCTATTAGGGAATCAAGGGCAGTTTTTAGTGGGGTATTTTGATAATCAAAATCAACGAGCTGTTCATTTGATTCTGATTTAATAGGATTATAAAGAAAAAAAGAGAGGAGTATTCCGGCAATTACATAGCGATTAATAGAATGTGTATCGTTCTTTTTCAAACTTGTAGGGACGTTTCGTTAGCAGTGAAATTGTTGCAAGAACATCACTTAGATTCTCTGCCTCTATAACACCTGTAACTGTAATGAGCTCTAAATCCGTATTGGCAAAGTCAATATCTACATCAAATTTACGTTCTATTTCATTACAAACATCCTCAAGATTATCTTGATCAAAAACAAATTTGCCATTTATCCAGCCAGGGGTGTGGGGGTTCGTAAAAAGGACAGGCAATCCCGGCTGTCTATCAGATTCAAATGATACCATCTGACCTTCACTTAAGATTATCTCCTTTTGTGAATGC
>CAXRJK010000107.1:0-6190 GCA_964230865.1 Winogradskyella sp. | reverse complement strand
ATTTAATCTCTAAACAGTTAGAATCAATAAAGGATGATGATTCCAGTGTGATTAATTATGGAATAGACCAAGCTTCAGAGATGGGCAGAGTACTGGTTGAGGAGGGTGTGCCTGGGTTACATTTTTATACTCTGAACTTAGAACACTCTGTCTCAGAGATTTTAAGATCACTGAATCTTGTTTCATCTCAGGGAATGATTAAGGAGCTACCGTGGCGTCAATCGACATTAGGTGATCGGAAAACTGCTGAAGATGTGCGCCCTATATATTGGAGCAATAGACCTGTAAGCTATTTAGCTCGAACAGAGAGCTGGGATGATTTTCCTAATGGTCGTTGGGGTGATATAACAAGCCCAACATTTGGCGAATTAAATCAATATCATGCTATAAGAGCTGGCGCAAAGAGTGATAAAGTAAAGGCAAAAAGAAAAAAAATCTGGGGAGAGCCAAAATCTATTGTAGATATAAAAGACGTATTTGTATCATTTTGTAGAGGTGAGATCAATTGTCTCCCCTGGTGTGAAATGCCATTAGCTCATGAAAGTCAACAGATCTCAAGCAGCCTGATTAATTTAAATGAGATGGGATTTTTTACAATCAACTCTCAGCCAAACGTAAATGGGGCACCCTCAGAGGATGCTATAGTTGGCTGGGGTGGCTCTGGGGGGAGAGTTTACCAGAAGGCCTATTTGGAGTTTTTTACATCAAAGGATAAGCTAGATAAACTTCTAAAAAACTTAAAATCAACAGATAACATTTCCTATCAGGCAATCAACATCGATGGTAAATTAATTACAAACTTATCTGAAAATAGTGTAATGGCCGTAACCTGGGGAGTATTCCCAGGAAAGGAGGTTATGCAGCCGACCATTGTAGACACACGGTCATTTTTAATTTGGAAAGATGAAGCTTTCGATTTGTGGATGAGTGATTGGGCCTCAATATACGATCAGGAATCCGAATCATTTAAAACAATACAAGAAATATATAAGACCTATTACTTAGTTAATATTGTTGATAATAATTACGTTGATGGTGGGATGATAGAACAATTTTTCGAATGAAACTATTTTTTAACTTAAGCGACAAAAAATAGTAACTAATTTGTGATTTATCCATCCATTGATTTACTAAATCCAATCAGTATATATTATTCAAATATAAATGGAATATATTAAATTTAGGGCTGTATTTTAGCAACTATATATAGTTTGAGAAACTGAGGAGATTAAATTGTCAACATATTTATTTACATCTGAGTCTGTAACAGAGGGGCACCCAGATAAGGTCTGTGATATTGTTTCTGATTCAATTTTAGATGAGTATTTAAAAGGTGACCCAGATTCCAGAGTTGCGGTGGAAACCATGACGACAACTGGGTTTGTGGGAGTTGCGGGGGAAGTTACTTCAAAAGAGAGCTTTGATTTAGAGTCTGTAGTAAGAAGGACAATCGCAGAGATTGGCTATAATGATCCAGCACTAAAGTTTGACTCAGATTCATGTGAAGTGATGATAAAATTGGATAAGCAGAGCCCCCATATTTCACAGGGAGTAACGGCTAATGACAACAAAGAACAGGGTGCCGGAGACCAGGGATTGATGTTCGGATATGCCACAAATGAAACAAAAGAGTTGATGCCCCTACCTATTCATTTAGCCCATAAATTGACAAAAAAACTATCTGATGTGAGAAAAACCGGAAAGTTGTCTTGGGTCAGACCAGATGGAAAATCACAGGTTTCAGTTAGATATGAAAACCATAAGCCAAAGTATATCGAGACGATTGTGGTATCTACACAACACTCTCCTGACATCGAGCACAATGAGATAACCCAGCAAATAACAGAGCATGTGATAAAACCAGTCTGCGGTGAACTTTGGAATGAAGATATTAAAATACATGTTAACCCTACAGGAATGTTTGAGATAGGGGGACCTCATGGCGATGCGGGATTAACAGGGAGGAAGATCATAGTTGATACATATGGCGGAATGGGGCGTCATGGAGGTGGTGCTTTCTCTGGAAAAGATCCGTCAAAGGTAGATAGGTCAGCATGTTATATGTCTAGATATGTTGCAAAGAATATCGTCGCTGCAGAACTTGCAGACAGATGTGAGGTTCAGGTGGCATATGCAATTGGCGTTGCAAAACCTGTTTCATTAATGGTGAATACTTTTGGAACTCACAAAATTTCAGAAAGGGAAATTGAGACAATGGTAAATAATAATTTTGATATGCGCCCTGCAGAAATTATTAGACATCTTGACCTGAAAAAGCCAATATACTCAGGCACTGCAGCCTACGGACATTTTGGTCGTGAATTGAATGAATTTACGTGGGAGAAAACTGATATGGTTGAAACCCTTCAGTCTAAACAATAGGAGAGCCCAATGGCTGAATTATTAACTCAAAACATTACAGAATCTATAGCTCATAAAGTTAAAGATATTTCTCTTGCTGGTGCGGGTAGAAAAGCAATAGAGATAGCTGAGAAAGAAATGCCCGGACTCATGGCAACCCGGAGAAAGTATGGAAATGAAAAACCACTGTCCGGCAAGAAAATAACTGGCTCTCTTCATATGACAGTTGAGACAGCTGTTTTGATTGAAACATTGGTGGATCTGGGTGCAGATGTTAGATGGGCGAGCTGTAATATTTTTTCAACACAGGACCACGCAGCAGCTGCGATTGCAAAAACTGGAGTACCGGTTTTTGCATGGAAGGGTGAATCTTTGGAAGAATATTGGTGGTGTACACTGCAGGCACTGACGTTTCCAGATGGCTCCGGCCCGGACCTCATCGTGGATGATGGGGGAGATGCGACGCTATTAATTCATAAAGGATATGCGTTAGAAGAATATTTTACAAAGAATGGCGATATCCCCGCTATCACTACTACCATAGAAGAGGAGCGAATAATTGAAGAATTAATTCGGGAAGTTTTGGATAAAAAACCGAATCATTGGCACGAGGTCTCCCAAAATATTATTGGAGTATCTGAGGAAACTACAACTGGAGTTCACCGGTTAATGCAAATGGAAAAGATGGGAGAACTTCTTTTCCCTGCCTATAATGTAAATGACTCAGTTACCAAATCAAAATTTGATAATATTTATGGTTGCAGAGAATCACTTGCAGACGGACTTAAGAGAGCGCTGGATGTCATGGTTGCGGGAAAAACCGTTGTGGTGTGTGGATATGGTGATGTGGGTCGAGGGTGCGCGCAGTCCATGCGCGGATACGGTGCCAGAGTGATTGTAACGGAGATTGACCCTATCTGTGCCCTGCAAGCATCAATGGAAGGATTTAAGGTCACTACTATAGAAAAAACTCTTTCAGAGGGACATATTTTTGTAACAACCACCGGAAATAAAGATGTGATTACCAAAAAGCATATGTATGGAATGAAAGATCAGGCAATCGTCTGCAATATCGGGCATTTTGACAATGAAATTCAGGTGACACCTCTGAATGAAGATTCAGATGTAAGTCGAGAGGAGATCAAACCTCAGGTTGACCGGTACACTTTTCCTGATGGACATCAAATCTTTTTATTGGCGGAAGGCAGATTGGTGAATCTGGGTTGTGCAACGGGGCACCCAAGTTTTGTTATGTCAAACTCTTTTACGAATCAGGTGTTGGCTCAAATTGCATTAGCAAAAGATGCACCGGAAATTGGTGTATATGTGTTGCCGAAAATTCTGGATGAGGAAGTGGCTCGACTGCATTTAAATCATCTTGGAGCTGAATTGACAGAGCTGACTGATGAGCAGGCAGATTATATTGGAGTATCAAAAGAAGGTCCCTATAAACCGGAACATTATCGGTATTAATTTTTAACAGATTTTAATTTTTCCCGTTTTACTTTTTTGTAAATTGGTTGAGTGATAGACATATTATCTAAAATCATTATCTTTTAGCCACTTTATTGCTCTCTCTCTATATATAGGGATGTCTTCATTATACATATTAACTGCAGCTGCAACTATTCCAGCATCATCCAAAAATCCAACAACAGGTAAAGTATCTGGTACTAGATCAACTGGCGTGATAAAATAGAACAGCGCAAAAAAAGCAACTCCTTTTTTTATGGAAGGATATTCAGGGTCTAAAAATAACAGAAAGAGGGCAACAGCGTCCTCTGTAAAAGGGATACTTCCAATGGTTTTTTTTAAATATTTTTTAAATTTCTGACGAACTTTTTCCCCTGATTCTTGGTTGGGCTCTTTGTCTTTCCAATCTGAAATATTAGATTCTTTTATGTTCATATTTGTATTCTCCTATTTTATTTTATAAACTATACACTTATGAGTTTTTTGATTTTTTTACTAAAATTATTTCCGGTGTCAATTTGCTGTAGAACTTGGGTCATTTTTTTGAACCATAGGTCAGAGATGTCGAGTAAAGCTTTTTTGTAGGGTGTTATATTAGCAGAATTAATATCTAGTTTTTCTAAACATTCCATCCAGAATTCCATCATCTGAAAGATTGAGATACTTAACTCATAGATCTGAATCTCATCCATCTTTGCTATAGATTCAAGTGACAGATCTTCTATAGATGATAATCTTATTCGAAGACTATATTTTGTAAATAGGGAAAGTTGATTAATAATATATTCCTTTAACTTATTAAGTAAGCTTATTTAGCCATTCTTCAGCTTTAATACGATATTCGTCCGTCATTACAGATTCAAGGGTAGCTATAGCCCCTATAATCATAGCAGCATCATCTGTAAAACCAGCTATAGGAATTGCATCCGGAATTGCATCTATGGGCATTATAAAATAAGCAAGGGCCGCGAATGCAATCGCCTTCATCTTTATTGGTGTCTCAGGGGCAACAGCACAGAAGTATAGTGCTATTGCATCACGGAGAAATGGAATGCGAGCCAAGTTTTCTTTTATTTTTTTAAAAAATCCATCATTAACCAATACCATATTTTCATCATATACATTTTCTTCTAACAGTAATTTAAGAATAGGTTCATACTTGGATTTTATGGATACATTTGGGTTTTGCTCCCAGTACCGGATGGTATGAACGGTTGTGTTTAATTTTTCAGCCAATTCTGTCTGCTGAATACCAAGCTTGACTCTGAGTTCCTTTATATTTTCTCCAGTGAACATTATTTATTACTCCTAAATATATACTAATAATAATCATAATAATGATAATTAAACAATAAAAATTTAATAATAGTAATAAAAAGGATAGAGTGGATATGATTCTTATACCATATTATTAAAAGAAATAATTTCATTCCCACCTATAAATCATTATAAACAAAAAATCTCAAGAGTATGACAAATTAGAGAGATTTATTCCGTTCGAAGACTGTTGTTTAATATTTTCTGTTTGAATTCAATCTTAGCTTCTTCTATTGCTAGAAGCATATCTTTTTTGAAATCTTCCCGACTCATTTTTTCCTCAAGCTCAATCATAATCATTTCTACAGAGACACCAGCAACTAAAGCAGTAACTGTACCACCTACAATTGCTCCTGCAATATTCCCTACAACTGGAATAATTGAACCGATAGCTCCACCTATCGAAGCTCCTATACCTACGCCACCGAAGGAACCTGCTGTTTTTGTAAAAATAACCTTACTTAATGCTTTTGCTGCCATTTTAAGAGTGCCTTTACTAGCTACTTTTTCAAGAATGCCTTTTACAGCTACACCCGTAACAACACCAGTTGCTGTGCCAACGCCACTCGAAGCGCGTAACCTTTGCTCAAATCCAATCACATCTTGATGACTTAGAGGGAGGATTAAATTCTTTAACTCTATTGTTTTTACCACTTGATATTCTGTACTATCAGTCTGAATAATCCTATTATTTTTCAAAATATTTTGTACAGTATTATTATATTTAATTAGAGCATTTTTATGATTCGTGAGGGTTTCATTTAATGCTATCTCAACCCTTTTAAAAGCATCCCCTTGTTTTAAATGTTCATCAAGTTTTTCTATCATATAAGCATCAAGCTCATTGAACAACATTTTTGCTAATCTTCCATATTCACCTAACCAGCTATAATACCAATCTAGATAATTATCTACATTTAATTCTATATTATCAAATGCATGGTCAATTTGACCTTCTAATTGTTTTTTAGATAATCTAATTGTCACCAAAGCCTCAAATGTGGTTGCCTGAATACTATCTGGTGTTCCAGTTTCATAG
>CAXRJK010000106.1:0-2754 GCA_964230865.1 Winogradskyella sp. | reverse complement strand
CCTTTACCAGCTTTGAATTTAGGAACATTGCATGCTGGAATATGGATACTTGCTCCTGTTTGTGGATTTCTTCCCATACGAGCAGCACGTGCGCTCACTGAGAAAGTTCCAAAACCAACAAGTGACACTGATCCGCCATTTGATAGAGTTGAGGTTACACTGCTTACAACAGCATCCACTGCTCTACCAGCATCTGCTTTTGACATATTAGCCGCTGAAGCGACCGCGTCTATAAGATCCCCTTTATTCATATTAGATACCCTTTTATAGTTAAATTAAATGAACAGAATAAATCTGCGTTTGTACTCATTATAATGGGTTATTTGTAATAGCTTTATATTTACTTAAATAGACTACAAAATACTCATTAGTACAAACATAGTTATACCAAGCGTGTCTTGAATCGTCAACAAATCCTTTAAAAATAAGGAGCTCAGCAACTAATGCGGCCTAATAGTATCTTCTTGGTTTTTAATATTATCTATCGACGGACCAGATTGTGTTTTCTTTTTATTGTCTGATATATATGGCTGATGAACGAGAGCTGTCTCTAAAACCTGATCAATCCATTTTACTGGGACTATTTTTAATTTTCCTAAGATCTTATTTGGAATTTTTTCAAGATCTTTTTTATTTTCTTCTGGGATAATTATCGTTTTGACTCCTCCCCTGTGTGCGGCGAGAAGTTTTTCTTTTAATCCACCAATTTGGAGCACTTCTCCTCTGAGTGTAATTTCTCCCGTCATTGCCACATCTTTTCTAACCGGAATCTGTGTCAATGATGATATAATAGCAGTGCACATACCAACCCCTGCACTTGGACCGTCTTTAGGTGTTGCGCCTTCCGGAACATGTACATGTATATCGTTTTCCTTATGGAAGCCCTCATCCAGTTTCAGCAGGTTAGCCCTGCTTCTAACGTAAGTCATTGCTGCCTGAATAGACTCAGTCATTACATCACCTAATTTACCAGTATGTATAAGTTTACCTTTTCCCTTAACAACAGCCGATTCAATGGTAAGGATCTCACCTCCTACTCTTGTCCATGCTAAACCATTTACTTGGCCAATTTGGTTATCTTTCGATATTGATTCATAGTTATATTTATGAGCGCCCAAATATTTTGCTAAATTCTTACTTGAGACCCTTTTTTTAATTTTTGAAGGTTTAGTAATAATCGATTTAAGGGATTTTCTACATATTTTAGAAATCATTCTCTCTAAACTTCTCACACCAGCCTCTCTGGTATATCTTTGAATGATTTCAGTTAATGCCGATCGAGAAATGCTTAACTCATTATCCTTTATTCCGGTCTCATTAAATTGTTTAGGAACAAGGTATTTTTCAGCAATATTTAATTTCTCATCCTCTGTATATCCAGATAACTGAATAACTTCCATCCTATCAAGGAGTGGTGCAGGTATATCCAGGGTATTCGCAGTACAAACAAACATGATATTTGATAAATCATAATCAACCTCAAGATAATGATCAGAGAAAGAATGATTCTGCTCTGGATCAAGCACCTCAAGGAGTGCCGACGATGGATCACCTCTGAAATCCATAGTCATTTTATCTATTTCGTCTAAAAGAAATAAAGGATTGTTTGATTTAGCTTTAGACAAACTTTGTATTATTTTTCCTGGCATAGAGCCAATGTATGTTCTTCGGTGGCCTCTTATCTCAGCTTCATCTCTTACGCCGCCAAGAGACATTCGTATATATTTTCTATTTGCAGCCCTAGCAATACTCTTTCCTAAGGAGGTTTTTCCTACACCCGGTGGTCCTACAAGGCACAAAATTGGGCCTTTTGGTTTTTTTACCCTTTTCTGGACTGCTAGATACTCTATAATTCTTTCTTTTACCTCATCTAGTCCAAAGTGATCCTCATTGAGCGTATTCAATGCTTTTGATATATCACCTGATATTTTGCTACTTTTTTTCCATGGGAGATTCACGAGCCAATCTAAATAATTTCTTGAAACAGTTGCCTCAGCTGACATCGGTGACATCAGTTTTAATTTTGATAATTCTGAATTTGCTTTTTCATTGGCCTCTTTTGGCATTGATGCATTCTTTATGTCATCTTCAAGTTTTACGAAATCATCTTTAGCAGAACCAGAGCCTCCATCAAGCTCGTTTTGAATAGCCTTCATTTGTTCATTTAAGTAATACTCTCTCTGGCTTTTTTCCATTTGAGATTTAACTTTAGACCTAACTTGTTTTTCAACCTCCAGCACATCAATCTCACCCTGCAAAACCTCCAATATAAATTCTGATTTTAATTTTGGATCACCTATTTCCAATATTTTTTGTTTTATATTTATTTTCACTTGAATGTGAGCAGCGATCGTGTAGCAAAGCTTTTCGTAATCTTCAATATTTGAGACTGTGTTTAATATCTCTGTTGGTATTTTTTTATTTAACTTTATATATTGCTCAAACTGAGACACTAGAGCCCTGGATAA
Source organism: Winogradskyella sp. (assembly GCA_964230865.1). GTDB lineage: Bacteria > Fidelibacterota > Marinisomatia > Marinisomatales > AB-629-J13 > AB-629-J13. The sequence goes on along the minus strand of CAXRJK010000106.1, from coordinate 286 downwards.
GATCTCTAATTCACGTTCATTGAATTCATTTTCAACATTTATTTCAGGTATTACGTAGAAACAGTTTTCATCTCTTATTTCTTTGATTTTTATTCTTTTGATGCCCTCAACTAAAACTTTTACTGTCCCATCAGGCAATTTTAATAACTGAAGAATCTTCGCAACTGTTCCAACCCTATAAAGATCATCTATAGTCGGATCATCCTGATCTGCTTTTTTCTGGGCAATCAAAATTATTTCCTTTGATGATTCCATTGCAATATTCAGAGCAGTTATAGATTTTTCT
>CAXRJK010000105.1:0-3064 GCA_964230865.1 Winogradskyella sp. | reverse complement strand
TATGGAGTAAATATCACACAAATACAAAAAGGTATAAAACCAAATTCATCAAAAATGATTGCAATACATAAATCAAAAGATTTGCGACATACACTAAAAAACCTGATGGTTGAAAGTGACAATTTAACTGCTGAATTACTAATTAAAACCATTGGTTATGAGAATAATAAATCACAAGGAAATTGGAAAGATGGACTTATTCGAACTAGAGAATTTTTACATAATGAAGTTGGGCTTGATTCAACATCCTTTTCCATAAAAGATGGCTCTGGAGTTTCTAGGTATAATTATTCTAGCCCTAACCATATGATTAAAATTTTAAGTTTGGAATATAATAATCAATCAATAAAAGATATTTTTTTGCTGTCATTACCAAATGGTGGAGAAAATGGAACGGTAAAAGATAGAGATCTTCCATCAAACACATATATAAAATCGGGCTCATTAGCAGCCGTAACTACTATTTCAGGATATATTATAAATGATAAGTCGAATCCTATTATTTTTTCTATTTTTATGAATGGTTTTGAAGGCTCATCTGAACAATACAAAAAATTGCAGGATCAAATTATAAATACCCTAGCGGAGAATAAATGAACAAATTATTATCAATTTTATTTTTTGTTTTATTAATGTCAGCATGTTCCAAACCAAACTATAAAGATCCATATATAGTTATTTTAGGAATTGCACAGGATGGTGGAGTACCTCATGCTGGATGTTCAAAAAGTTGTTGCATAAATCGATGGTCAGATCCAAAAAAACATCTTATGGTTTCAAGCCTAGGTATTGTGGATCCAAATTCAAATGAAACGTGGCTTATTGATGCAACACCTGATTTTCCTAAACAATTTAAATTTCTTACTGATAATAATATAAAACGTCTAAAGGGAATAATTCTTAGTCACGCTCATATTGGTCATTATACAGGATTGATGCATCTTGGACGAGAAGTAATAGGCGCAAAATCTGTACCGGTATATGCTATGCCAAAAATGAGTAAATATCTGAAACAAAATGGTCCATGGAGCCAACTAGTTTCATTAAAAAATATTTTGATAAAAAAATTAAATGATGAAAAGACCGTTAAACTAAATAAAAGAATTTCATTAACGCCTTTTTTAGTCCCTCATAGAGATGAGTTTTCTGAAACCGTCGGGTTTAAAATTGAAGGCCCAAATAAATCAATTATTTTTATTCCGGATATTGATAAATGGGATAAATTTGATAAAGACATTTTAAAAATTGTATCTACTAATGACGTAGCATTACTAGATGGTTCATTTTATCAAAATGGAGAAATTCCCGGAAGAGATATGTCTGAAATACCTCACCCATTTATTATAGAGACAATAGACCTAATGAAATCAATATCAGATCTTTCTGATATTTTTTTCATTCATATGAATCATACTAACCCTGCGTTGATTCAAGATTCGAATGCGCAAAAAAATATTTTGGATTCAGGATTTAAGATTGCTGAGTTCGGGCAAATGATATCACTATAGAACTATATGAGAGAAAAAAAATGAAGAACGTAATATTTTCATCAACTTTATCTTTTGTTTTTTTTGGATGTATTTCAAATGTTAATCATGAGGAGCTTGGTCTTATTCCTCAACCAACTTATATCGAGCGTGTTTCTGGTAAGACCATATTAGATGATGATTGGACAATTAAACATAATGGAGCCCACATAGACCTTGATAATCTTAAAAAGGTTTTAACAAAACACCTTAATAAAGATCATAAGGTAAAATTGAATGATGATGCTGATAAAGTTATTTCATTAATTATAAGATCTGATGACAGTCTAAGAGCTGGAGGATATACGCTAAATATTTATAATGACACAATTAATATTTTAGCAAATTCACCAAATGGAATTTTTTATGGTATACAAACACTGAATCAAATTCTTGACTCTGGTCAAAAGTCCAATAAGGGTATAGAAATATTAAATATGAACATTATTGATGAACCAAGATTTAAATGGAGAGGAATGCATTTAGATGTTGGAAGACATTTTTTTGATATATCATTTGTAAAAAAATATATTGATTATATAGCAATGCATAAAATGAATATCTTCCATTGGCATCTGACTGAGGATCAAGGCTGGCGTGTTGAAATTGAATCATACCCAAAACTAACAGAAATTAGTGCTTATCGTGATGAAAGTTTGATTGGTCATTATAGAGATGAACCTAGGGAATATGATGGTAAAAAATACGGTGGTTATTATACAAAAGATGAAATGAAAGATATTGTTGATTATGCAAAAAAAAGATATATAACAGTAGTGCCTGAAATAGAAATGCCTGGTCACTCTAGAGCAGCTCTTGCTGCTTATCCTGAATTATCTTGTACAGAAGGGCCTCATACCGTAGCAAAGCTTTGGGGAGTTCATAAAGAGGTTTTCTGTGCAGGAAAGGAGTCTACTTTTGAATTCCTTGAAACAGTCTTAACAGAAGTATCAGAGATTTTTCCAGGTGAATATATACATATTGGTGGGGATGAGTGTCCAAAGGATAGTTGGAAAAATCACGATCTAGATCAGGATAGAATGAGGAAAGAACGATTATCAAATGAAAATGAATTACAAAGTTATTTTATAAAGAGAATAGAGGGAATTTTAAATAATTTAGGCAAGCGTCTAATAGGTTGGGATGAAATCCTGGAAGGGGGATTAGCACCAGGAGCAATTGTACAATCTTGGCGTGGAATGGAAGGCGGTATATCTGCAGCAAATGCAGGACATGAAGTGATTATGTCACCAACTTCTCATGCATATTTTGATTACTATCAATCGAGAGATATAGATAACGAGCCACTAGCAATTGGAGGATATTTACCATTAGAAAAAGTTTATCAGTTTGAACCAGTTCCTGAAGAAATTGATGAAGATAAAGCCCATTTAATATTAGGAGGGCAGGGAAATCTTTGGACAGAATATATTTCTACTGATGAAAAAGCAGAGTATATGGCTCTACCAAGAATGAGCGCAATGGCTGAAGTTCTTTGGTCACCTCGACATCTACTAAATTTTGGAAGTTTTAGCAAA
>CAXRJK010000104.1:0-8613 GCA_964230865.1 Winogradskyella sp. | reverse complement strand
CCTTTGCCTTTCTTCTCTGTCTTTGCACTGGCTGATGCTTCTCCCTTACGGGCTGATACTGCAGAGCGGCCTTTGCCTTTCTTCTCTGTCTTTGCACTGGCTGATGCTTCTCCCATACGGGCTGAGGATACTGCACTGCCTGATCCCTTAGAAGACTTTTCACTCTTTCCGCAATGCTTGGCAGCGAGGTCAGCTAATCTATTTTCTTCTTTCGATGACAATTTTTTATTTTCTTTAGCCATCTTTACCAGATAATAATCAGCGCTTGAGAGTCGAACTTTACTCAAACAACTAAAAATTTCTGAACTATTTGTATCACCTTTGGAATTTTTGCTTGATCCCTTGGCGGAGCCAAGTTGTGCATCACTTGTGCTAACAAAAGCAAACAACAAAGCGACACTAATTATTGATGTGTATTTTTTCATTTTTAAACTCCTATTTTGTTTTGATAATTTTTTTAAAGTTTTCATTTTTATTTCCTCTTGTACTTATAAAGATGTAAAAAAATATATTTTTTGCATTTTTTTTTAAATTATTAATTACTATACTTCCCATACAGAGATAATCCACTATTATCCCCCACTATAAATCCTCCATCAAAAGAATAATAATTTCTCAATTCGGTATTTAAATCTAACTGGCTTTTTTGTAAAATACTATGAAATATATTTTCACTACAATTTTCCGGACTAGTATTAACAAAAAATACAGAACGATTACCTTCAAAATAAATTTTGATTGATTTTTCCGGATAATTTAATACGGATACCCTGGAGCTAAGATCTATAGTGTTTTGAGGTGTACCTAATTTATTCTCAATTATTTCCCTTTTATCACCCAAAGTTAAATTATAAAAGACATCGCACTCTGGTAGATTTGCTGTTCTGTTTATTTTAACCTGGCTTTTTACCTTATCTTGAGCAAACTCCCTGTAAACGGACGGAATATTTTCTGAAGATTGTAAAAACTGTGAAAAATAATTGTTGTAATTGCCACCGGTTTTTAGAGAAATTATTCCTAGGTTAAATAAAACTTCAGATGTTTCTTCGAGCGAATGTAAAATTGATTTTGCTTCATTATATTTTTTTTGCTGTATATAAATAGAACTATTTAATACACTACATTTATCTTTATTAAAACCTAGCTGCTCGGCCTTAAATAAATGGAACTGGGCATCGTTGATGTTTTGAAGTTCTAAATAGACATTCGCTAGATTGAAATGTCCTAACGCATAGTTCGGATCTGCAGATATAGCGTTTTTAAATTCTCTTTTAGCATGGGTAAGATATTCCGAAAATCTGTCTGTGGATTCACCTCTCAAGATAACATTTTCTGCAAGGGTATAAAAATCCATTCCAATTAGCTTAATTTCTTGTACCCTGGAAAGTGGCATTCTATAAAGTCCCCGGTGATATTGAATCACACCTAAATTATTATATACTTCCCTTCCCGGGAACTTTTTTTCGTAAGATTGAAATAATTTTTCAGACTCGTTCAAATCACCCTTGACATAATATAGAAGTCCAGCATAAAATAATTCTGCATCTTTCACAATGTTCCCAAAGTGTTTCTCCATTGAATTGATTCTCTCTTCTTTTGAAGGATATCCTTTTAATGAAGACTGCGCTGAAACTGCTTTATCAAAGATAGAAAAAACTACATTCGGATCATATCCCGAAAGAACAGCAAGACTAATCCCTTCAATATCTGCAGTTATTTCGTCTTTTGATAAGCTTTCATTACCTTGAAAAAGATTAGTGTATTCACCTACCAGATGATTTGATATGGGTTTCTCCAATTGGTCTAAATATCCCCTGTACTGATATTTTAATTTTTCATCTCTAAAAGGATTGTTTATGTGACCCCTTTTAATATGAGCGAGCTCGTGACATAGGATGACCGCGAGTTCATCTTCAGAAACACATAGTTTTACCATTTCACTGCTAATGATAATCTGACCATTCGGTAAAACCCAGGCCCCAGGTTCCCCTGTCGAAATCACATGGGCTGTAATAGATTTATCATCTATACCTGCTACACTCATTAAACGTGTTAAAACCTTGTCAACTCTATTTTGCAGAACAACAATATCTTTTGATTGCTTATGTTCCTTTTTCAATAACATCACGGTTTGACTGCTCAACTGTTCATCATTAAATCCTCTAGAAATGGAAAAGGATGCCTGAGTACCCTTGTTTACATATAACACCGCAACCAATACAGCCATTGCAGCAACAACTCCATATTTAAACATTGGCTGTGTTTTTGCAAGTACCCATTCCAAACCGACTGGAGCCTGATTTTGTTTTTCATCTTTAACAAAAATTTTCTCTTTTATCTCTTCATCTAACTGATCAAGAAATTCAGCAGCCTCATTTAAATCCATATTATTTTCAATATCATTGGCAGCTGAAACATGGATGATTTTTTCTATTAATTTATTATCTAACATAATATATATTCTTTCGTTCAGTTATAAAGATATAATAATTAAAAATATTTGCACTCATTTTTTATTTTTTTTTATGCCAAGATCTCACTTACGTTACTATGCCACGATTTACTGAACTCACGAAACATATTTTTTATATCTCTCTCTCCAATATCAAATTCAGTTTGTGCGAGGTCAATGAGTATACTTGACAGCTTATCACATATTTTATGGAGCCTCCTACTGATAGTAGAGATATGAACATGGTATTTCTCGGCCAATTCTCTTTCTGGCTTTTTTAAAATAAAATATTCCCTTATTAAAATCCTGTCTTTTGAGTTTAGAGATTGGAATCCTTTGGTCATTATTTTAGAGATTGTTTCCATTTCATAATCAGTCTCATGGTCTTCTTCTATTCCCAGAACAATATTATCTAATGACGTTGTTTTTACTCTATTTTTTTGGTGGTTAATCACTTCCCTATATACTATAACCTTTAACCAAGATTCTAGGGAGCCTCTACCGTTAAATGAATCAATTTTAGGTTTACCTGTTTTTTTTATTTTGACAAAAAGACTGCTTTTTGTAAAAGCAAATACTTCCTCAGCTATATCCTCATCATCCCCATAATATCTTGCAAAATCATTAATTTTTGGAACGAATTTATCTTCAAAAATTTCCCATGCATTCTCATCTCCTGTGCTCATTCCCATTGTAAGATATAAATCAGAAGTATGAATTCTATTTAAATAGGTTTGAAATGTATCATCATCTGAGTTGTAAACTTTTTCACCAAATGTGTCTTCCAAAGATTTCTTCAATTTTCTGGAAAAATTATTCAATGATATTTCAAGTGAATTGTATTTATCTTTACACTGTTTGTGGCAAATACGAACTTGTTCAGCATATTTTCTTAGTTTAAGACTAGACATTTTTAGTTTACTTCGTAGCCCACCGGTACTGCAGTGTAAACTTGTCGTCCTTCCTCATCTTTAAAATTTCTTATGGTAGATATATGGAGAACTTCAACTCTCTCTGATCTTTGATAAACACCCCTTTGCCCAAAGGCATGATGGTCAAAACCTTTTTTGGTCATTTTTTGTAGCCCATAATCATTGGCCAGATGGTTCCCCATCGAGACTGCATCTGAAAAAGAATATTGATTATGCCCAATTACCGTTGTTTCTAAAAAATCAAATTCATTTTTATTATCCCAAATCTGCCATCCAACAAAAGCATGGTCTGGAACGATAACAATAACTGGCTCAATACCTGCCTCAAGTAGAATACTTGAAAATAACACAGACAGTTCAATACAGTTTGCGCTCTTATATTTGAGTGTTTCCTGAGGGAAATTTATTGTCTGACCAATGCCACCTCCATCATATACAATATTAAATTCATTCTGCAATACCTGATAAATTAAATTCACTTGATATCGGATTAAATCACGATTGTCTAATCCCTTTTTCTGAGTGTAAGACTCAAATAGTGATTTTTGATAACCAACAACAGCAGAATTGTATAGATCGTTTGTTTTTGCAATTATCTCTTTAGTATCTCTGGGAATTATCCAACTTGCAATCAAGCTAAACGGACTTACTTGGTTTTGATGTGTCGAGTATACATTCTTAAGTATTTCCCAATCAATGGTACCTATTCCTAACATAACAATGCGGCTAGAACCTTCTTGAATAAGACGAGTTTTTTGGTTTTCTAAAATGTAATTATTACCTCCTTCTGTTAGCTTCCAATCAATATAATAATTTCGGTTGAACCGTAGGTCATGCTTTTCTGATAAAATATTCATAAATGGATTTAGACCAACTATCGTATCGGATTTAGCTTTAACAGATACAGATAATTTATTCCATTCATCTTGAGCGCCCTTAAACTTTGCTTGCAGCTCAACCTTTTTTTCCTTTGATGTGTTATTTCGAATATCTGTCCAAAAAACGTATTTCCCAAGCGGTTCTAAATTTTCATAGATCGAAGCCGGAATCATAGGAGTAAAATAAGGTTGAACTAAAATCTCCTTTGTGTTAAAACTAACTTGCGACTTAAATCCATAAAAAATACCCAAGAAAATAATAGCAAGAGAGATGGAAACAATATAGATTCTTTTATAATTATCTGTTTTTTGTTTTTTTTGATTAACCTTCAAACGCTCTAATTTGCTTATAATTTCTTTGAGATCTTTTGGCCTATTTTGAGGTTCTTGTTCTAACATATTCATTAAAAATGCTTGTATTTTTTCACTGGTCCCCATTGAATTAAGGGACTTTTTTTGAATAATACCCGTTGGAAGGATACCGGTCAATAGCTGATAAAATAGAAGCCCAATAGTATACATATCACTTTTGGGACCTACTGAATTATGCTCTCCTCGTATCTGTTCTGGTGCAGAATAAATACCCACATATCTCTGTTGTACCTTCGAGGAAACATCAGAACGCATACCTGTTTCAATTCCAAAACCCACTAATTTAGGAATTCCCTCATCGGTAATAAGTATATTATTTGGTGAGATACGATAGTGGTATACCCCCCCCTTATGCATTATTTCTAAACCTTTGCATATGCCTAAAATTATATCAATGGACTCATGCTCTGATTTTGAATCGGTCTTAGAAGACAACTCCTCATTAGTATCACTCCCCGATAACCCAATCCATTGACTCAGCGTTTTTGGAACATATTCCATAACATAGTAGGGAGTTCCTGAATCATCTACATCAAAATAATGTATAGCTACTAGATTTGGATGGTCCCATTTCGAGAACAATTTTACATCATCAATAAATTTTTTCTTTAACCTGTTCACTAGCTCAACAGAAAAATCTAAATCTACATTAAATGCAAATCTTTTTATAGCAACTAATCGATTGAGTTGGGTATCTTTTGCTAAATAGTTATCTCCGAGAGGATCGCTGGCAATAAAATTTAAGATTTTAAAGTGTTGGATTTTATCGCCTGAATCCCACCTAGCGGTGCTCTTGTTCATTTTACTGTTTTTTCTAAAGCCATTATTGAAATTCAATTTGGTTAAAATTCAGTAAGTAAATTTACACCCTAGAAAGGTGTTTTACATTATTTTAGTGAAGAACTAATATAAATGAAAAAACGCAGAGATAATCTAATATTTTTCAGAATAAAGGAATTCTACTAACACGACTGCCAAGTCCAGTTAATATTACATAAGGAGTTGATGAAATACTTTTAGCAATTTCTTCAATTGAAACATTGGATTTAGTTTTTCCGCCCCAAAAATTAACTTCATTTCCAATAGCAACTGTATCATCACCAAAATCTACAGTCATTTGGTCCATACAAATCCTTCCAGCAATGGGATATTGTTTTCCGTTATACTCAACATATCCATTTTCATACCAAGGTCTAGGGACCCCATCAGCAAACCCAGCTTGTATAATACCGATATTTGTCTCTTTTATTGCTGTCCAAACTCCTCCATAGCTTACAGGTACCCCAGCCTTAATTTTTCTTATTTCTACAACTGTCCCCTTAAAATTCATTACAGGTTTTACCTTTAGAGTACGTGGGACTTCATTTGATGGGTAAACTCCATAAAGTAAGAGTCCAACCCTCAACATATTAAACTGAGAATCAGGAAGTGATAATAGTGCACCACTATTGGAAAAATGTTTATACTTAAATTGAATTCCTTTTTGTGTAGCAGTGTTTAGAATAGATTTAAATCGTTCTAATTGAGTATGCGCATAGCTCAAATCTCCCTCATCGGCGGTCGCAAAATGAGAGTAAACTCCTTGACAGTCCAGCTCCTTAAATGTTACAATTTTTTCTAAAACATATTCTGTATCACATAAGTCAAAGCCCAACCGAGTCATTCCCGTATCAATTTTTAAGTGTACCTTTGGAAGAACCTGATTTTTCCTATAAAACCATTCCAACATTTCAAAATCTATCCAACTTGACAAATTGAGAATTAAATTATGTTCAATGGCTGCTTCAATGCCTTCAAGGTTCATTTTACACAAAATGAAAATATTTTGTTTTATTCCAGCTTCTCTTAATTCAATACCTTCTTCGTGGGTAAAAACCCCAAACCAGTTGCACCCTTCCTCTGCTAATATTTGGCTGACCAATACTCCCCCATGTCCGTAGCCATTGGTCTTCACAATTGACATTATTGAACAATTACCAGCGTTTTTTTTTATATTGGCATAATTTTCTCTTAAACGGTTTAAATGTATATAAGCTTTAGGGTTTGTTTGAGATAAACTCCTCACATCAAATTTCTCATTTACCATATTTTATTTTCAAAAACTGTTTTAGTGTACTAAAACTTTCAAAGATCGTATCTGTACATCCCTCAATCCAACTGCTTAATTCTATTCCATTTAAATTATTTACCAGGTAAACCGGCTTTTTATACCAATATGCAAATGTTACCTCTGCATGTGTACCTCCACCTCTAATCACATTCTCGTCCCATAAGCAAATTAAATAGTCAGATTCTGATATGACCGCAGTCAAATCTGAATATATAATTTTTTGTATGAATAATTTAAATTTTTCAGGATGAGCAGTCTTCCAAGCTCTATAATTTTTTGCATTTTCTTTAATAGCAGTTTCTTTAGACATGACAACTGGGTCCAGAGAGTCGTGATTTAACTCACATTTTAACCATTCTGATATATCCTCTCTCCATTCACGACCTTCCTTTGGTGCATTTTCCATGGCACCCGATAAGTAGGCTATCATTTTCTAACTATCCGTTGCATAATTTCACCATTTATAAAAAAAAGTATAACGGCTAACAGCAGGGGAATAATAAATAATGACCATCTCTTTAGTTCAGCTAAAACGATAAAAAATAAAAAGTTCATTACCATTGTTGTGGGTAAATACTGCCAGAAATTAAATGGATTAGAAATATTTAAATTAAGAATCCCAATTCCGGGAGCTACAATACATATTAACAGTATACAAATAGAAACTATAGAATACAGAAAATTATCTTCAGATAATAATGAAACTGTTACAAATAGTGATCCCAGTAGCAATAAAAATATGAGGAGAGACAACAAACCATAAAATACCATATTAGATGAAAAATGTATACCTGTCACTACAGTTAAAATTACCCCACTAAAGCTGGTAATTATAAACGACTCTACTGCTACGGTAAAAACCAAATAAAAAATAATTTTCCTTGGAGAAACAGGAGATAAAATTAACTGAAATATTTTAGGATTATTAAATCGATACTCTTGGATATCATAATTGATATTGATGTACAGTGTGATTGCTCCGATCACAAACCAAAAATACATTAGCCACTCAGGTGAATGTAAATTAGAATAAATAGCTGTCTTAAATACAGGTTGTGTATAAAAAAATAGAAATACCAATGCAGGCAAACCAAAAATAATTCCGATAATCAGAAATGGCCTAGATTTTAATAACCAGATGCGACGTTTGATAAAAGAATAAATCATATCTGATTTTTATGACTCAAATGAGTATCCAAAATATCACTTAAGCCAAGTTTTTTAATGTCCAAATTAACTACGGTATTGACATCAATTAAATTGAACACATCTAAAAAGGCAATTTTGGATCGACTAAAAAAAAGGATCATATTTCCCTGTTTTTTAGGAGAAACAATATTTGGGATATCAAATACTCTTGAAAATATTTCATCTGAAATCTCAGATAATTGTAATTGAAACTGGTGATACTCAAGTGTTGAGTCTAGGAGCTTATCTAAGTTCCCATCCAAAATAATTTTACCTTCATGAAGAACTAATATTCTATCATGATTTTGTTCTACATCTTTGAGATTTTGACTTGTGTAAACGATTGTTTTATCGGGCTGGAGATTTTTTAGTATTGTCCAAACCTGGCGTGCAGACTCTGGGTCTAGGAAAGCACTAGGTTCATCTAAAAAAATAACTGAAGAATCCAAAACAAGAACCCGTAGCAGCATTGCTTTTTTCTGAATACCGGTAGATAAATCCCCCGGATATTCATCCAAAACTTTGGATAAATCCAATTCACCGCTATAATACATTAATCTTTTTTCTATGACTGATTTTTCAATAGAATAAAGGTATGCAATAAAATGAATATTTTCTTTTAATGTCATTCCCGATTGCAGATCAGTTTGCATTGGAATAAAACCAATTTCTTTACGGATT
>CAXRJK010000103.1:0-3652 GCA_964230865.1 Winogradskyella sp. | reverse complement strand
AATTACTGGATTATTTTTTGTTGGTATATTTTCAACTATTATGTCAACTTTAGATTCATTTGGATTAATCAGTGCTTCTACCTTCGGAAGGGATATAATGTGGAGGATAGAAAATAAATTAACCAATAGTAAAGACCCAATAGCTCACATTAGGAAGGGGTTTATCATTACAATATTTTTATCTATCCTATTGGTAATGAGTATCCCATCCGTAGTCAAATTGTGGTATGTAACTGGCTCTATTATAATTCCCGGATTACTTATTCCATTTCTACACAGTCTGTATGAACCAAAAAAGCCACTTAAAAAACCAGTAGCTGTTTTAACCATTCCAGTTTGTGTTTCTTTCCTTTGGTATATACATGGGCAGTTATCAGGATCATATTTATTGAACCTAGAGCCATTTTATCCCGGCATTTCCATTTCCGGGGTATTGATTATTATCAGTTCGAAGGTGAAGCAGGATTAGCTTCCCGTTTCCATTTTATCAGAATAATTTCCCATAGCAGCTGCTCTATTTAATCTTGCTCTGTTCAAAAATGCTTTCTGCCCAGCGTTCAGATTCTCATCCATTCCACCCCAAGCTTTGAGAGCCGGTGCCTGTAAAGCCCTCCCATACGAAAAACTCATCTTCCAGGGTAGAGTAGTAGCTAGATCATTCATAGCATTTAAATGTTGAGTAGCTAACACATCGCTCTGACCTCCGGATAAAAAACAAATTCCTGGAACTGCTGCGGGGACAGTCCTAGAAAAGCACTCTAACGTTGCCTCAGCAACCTCCTCCACTGATGCTTGTTTAGGACAATTTAAGGCAGACAAAATCATATTTGGCTTCAAAATAATCCCTTCTAGAAAAACACCTTGACTAAATAATTCCTGAAAAACAGACTGCAAGGTTTCCTCAGTTACAGTGAAACAAGTATCAATATCGTGGGTACCATCCATTAATACTTCCGGTTCAACAATGGGAACAATATCTGCTTCTTGGCAGAGAGTAGCATATCTAGCCAGAGCATGTGCATTGACATAAATACAGGTAGAAGACGGCATCTCATTTCCAATTGTTATGACAGCTCTCCATTTTGCAAATCGTGCGCCAAGCTTTCCGTACTCAGATAGACGCTCCCGTAGTCCATCTAGTCCTTCCGTGACTTTTTCATTATTAAAACCTGCCAAAGGTTTCGCTCCCATATCCACTTTTATCCCAGGTAAAACTCCTTTTTCCGAAAGAAGTTCTGGGAAGGGTGTCCCATCTGAAATATCTGACTGTCTCAAGGTCTCATCATACATTATTACACCGCTGATATATTTCTCCATTTCTGGAGCAGTAAATAACATATCTCGATATATATTTCTCATTAATTCGTTGCTTTCTACTTGAATACTATCAAACCTCTTTTTAATAGTTGGTGTACTTTCATCGGCAGCTAAAATTCCTCTTCCATCTGCAACGATTTGTTGTGCTGTCTCAGCTAATAGTGAATAATTCATTTATTTTTCCTTTAAATTTATTTTATGTATAGTTTCAATAATCTCTGCCTCACCAGATTCTCCGTAAATAACTTTACTCCAGGTTTTAATATTATCAGAATTGTATTGAACACCCGGAAGCCAGCCGTCACACACGCCACTTGCTAAAAAAAGAGTGTCCCTGGATGTGCACAAATCATTTGCGTCCCAAATTTTATATGCATCACTTTTTAGATATTCTTCTGCTTTTTTTTGGTAAGATGATTTATGAAAATATAATTTCCCTTCAAAAACTCCGTTTAGTCCTTTTATTCCTGCTGCAGTGATTACACCTTCAGGCGCAGAGCCTATTCCTATCAAGAGATCCGCATTTCCTTCTACTACCCGCATTGCAGCAACAATATCTCCATTTTGAATCAGCTCTACATTTACATTCATCTCTTTTAGTGTGTTTATTTTATCCATATTCCGTGGACGATCAAGAATAATTACCTTCACATCAGGTACTCGTTTTTCCAAAACTTTAGAAACATTATTTATATTTTTTTCAACAGAATATTTTAGTGAAATATGACCTCTTAATAATGATGACCCTGCTATTTTATCCATATAACATTCAGGAGCATGAAGTAAGGTCCCCCTCGGGGCCACCGCCAATACACAAATTGAATTTGGTAAGTCAAAAGCACAGTGAGAAGTACACTCTAAAGGATCAACAGCTATATCCACCTCTGGCATAGTAGAGTCCTTAAGTCCCATTCCTAAATATTCTCCAATATACAACATGGGAGCTTTATCCATTTCCCCCTCACCAATTGCAACCTTTGCACTAACAGGTATAGTATCAAATGCTTTTCTCATTGCTTTTACTGCAGCATCATCTGCTTTGATTTTATCTCTACACCCTCTCAGTTTTCCGGCTGCTAGGGCAGCCTGTTCTGTAGCATTCAAAAAATATGGAGCTAAACTTTTTATCCCCATTCGCTTTACTACAATTGTCCTATCTCAATGAGCATATCTTTAAACCATTTTGTCTCAGGATCAAAAGCCCTCCCGCCTTTTATTCGCTCAAACTCAATTAGAGATAATATCCCATTATTTTCTGAATCCATCCCAATAATACCCGACTTGGAATCCATAACACTTTGAACTGCTAAAGAAGCGGACTCTTTAATTAGATCAATATCAAAATTGTTTGGAGAAGCAGACCTAGAAAAGTAACCACTTTTTTGTACCAATGTTTTCTCTGCATCAATGGATTCTGAGAACTGATTTGCAAACCATTGTCCTGGATTTATGTCATCCAATCGAATATGCCCAAAGGCATCCCTCTGAATATCTTTATCCGTTCGCTCCATTTCTGAAACAATTTCATTTACACATGCACCTTCACTTAGAAAAATGTTAACACATCCCTTTTGATCCATTTTTTTCAATAATCTGGCACCTTCTTCTTCCAGATTGATTTTCATCTCAGGGATGTAAACTGCATCTATATCCCAGTTGAGACGATGAAGAAGAATATCAGAACTGAAACTACGATTTGAAAGCCTATCTCTATATTTTTTTGCAGTCGCTGCTGTAAGCCAACCACAGTGACGCCCCATAACCTCATGAATAATTAAGTTTCTTGAGCTTGCTGTATTTTCATTTACCACATTTTCAAAAAAAATTGCTCCCTGTTCTGCCGCTGTATCTGCGCCCAGAGAGTGGACAATGGGAATAATATCATTATCTACCGTCTTTGGCATGCCGATTACACTCAGATTATGACCATTTTCTTTTAAGAACCATGATAGATGTGCTGCCATCGTACTGGTATCATCTCCACCGATTGTATGGAGGACATCAACCCTATCTTTCATCAAGGTTTCCGCTGCCTTATTGAGAGGAGATTCCCCTTTTGAAACCAATCCTCTTTTTTCACAATCCTCAATGTTTGTCAATTTTACTCTGCTGTTGCCTATAATACTCCCACCAAAAGAATAAAGCATATTAACCTTTTTTATGGAATTTGGTGGAAAATCATAAGCCTTCTGAGTAAGGAGCCCCTGATACCCATTCAAATAGCCAATAAAGTCTGCACTTATTTTTGCATGGTTATAGGATTCAATTAAGGCAGCAATGGACGCGGAAAGGCAGGGTGCTAAACCACCTGCAGTAAGAAAAGCAATTTTCATTT
>CAXRJK010000102.1:0-9617 GCA_964230865.1 Winogradskyella sp. | reverse complement strand
TTGCTTATACCGATGTGGGCAATGGAATTATCATGTCTGTATCTCTATTGGTTGCATTTCCGATCTTGTGGGTCAAGGCAGGAGGAATGTCTGGTATGGAATCTGCATTTCAGGCAATGGGAAAGCCAGGTCACATGAAATTTTTTGGTGTCTATACATTCATGGATATCATAAATTTTTGTTTGCCAGGGTTTTTACTTGTACTGGGCGATGCAAACATGTATCAGCGATTTTTTGCCAGTAGAGATGAAAAAGGAGCAACCCAAGCAACGACAATTTTGATTGTAGCGGTTTTGCTAGTAGAGATATTAATTATTGCAACTGCCTGGGTGAGTTCCAGTATGATTCCCGATGCAGAGATCGGGAAACATGTTCTAATTTATTCGGCCCACAGATTTCTTCCGCCTTTTGTAGGAGCTATTATGATGACAACTATCGTGGGTATCATAATTTCCACGGCAGACTCCTATCTTTTGGTTCCGGCAACAACCTTAATGCGAGATATTTATCAAAAACATATTGATACCAGGGTAAATGAAAAAAAGATTGTTTTATTGAGCAGGATGCTTGTCCTTGGGCTAGGAATAATTGCTTATTTTGTATCTATTGGTTTTTCAAGATCATCTGGTTTTTTTGAAAGAGCTTTGTATGCTTATACGATTTATGGTGCTGCTATCACTCCTGCGCTGGTAGCCGCTTTATTTTGGAAAAACGTGTCCAGAGTTGGAGCAGTGCTTTCAATCTCTTCAGGAGTAGTTACAACCTTAGTATGGAAAGAGGTCATATATGTCCAGCAGCTTGTTCCAGACTATTTATATGGTAATGTGGATGAAGTTTTGCCAGCTATCTCTATTTCAATCCTCGCATTGTTTTTTGGTAGCAAGTTCTTTCCAGATAAAAAGTAATATCATTGTTTTGCAATTAAATAAAGAACCTACTTTTCAAGATGTTAAAAATTCTTCAAACAGGATTGCATCTTTTGTCCACAATACACCGGTTCTAGCCAACCGTTCAATCAATTCAAAGGTTAGCGGAGAAATTTATTTCAAGTGTGAAAATTTTCAAAAGACAGGCTCCTTTAAAATGCGGGGAGCATCCAATGCTGTTTTATCTCTAACGGAAGAAGAAAAAAAATATGGGGTAGTTACAGTATCTTCAGGAAATCATGGCGCAGCGTTAGCTTACGCTGCAACAATGAATAAAATCGAATCTTACGTTGTAACACCAAAATCTACCAATCCTGTAAAAATACAAGCTATGAAGCAGTATGGTGCTGAACTTATTTTTTGTGATTCAACAATTGAAAGTCGGGAGTCTACTTTTCAAAAAATTCAAAAAGAGACCGGAGCAGCCCCCATCCATCCGTTTAATGATTATCGGGTTATTGCAGGGGCAGGGACAGCTGCGCTAGAGTTATTGGATAAAATCAATGAATTAGATATTATACTTGTCCCTGTTGGAGGTGGAGGATTAATAAGCGGAACTGGGATTGTGGGCTCACACTTAATTTCAAAATTTAAACTGATAGGAGTGGAAGCAGATATAGCTGACTATGGAAGACAGTCTTTATTAAATGGTAAAATAATTCCCTCTGATTATCCTGATACTTTGGCTGATGGTTTACGGGCAACGGTGGGAAAAATTACCTTTCCAATCATACGAAAACATGTCAGTGAAATACTTACCGTTTCTGAAGATGAAATTATACAGTCCATGAGATTTATCTGGGAAAGAGTAAAAATAATTGTTGAACCTTCATCTGCAGTTACTCTGGCTGCAATATTCAAATATTCTGAGAGATTTTCAGGCAAAAAAACAGGTGTGATACTATCAGGGGGCAACGTAGATTTATCTCAAATCAAATGGTAGTTTTGAGCTTTAAATGAAATTCATAAATCGCAATTTATTTTTTATAATTTTTACATCATTATTGTTATCACAGCAAATATCTGCTCCAATTACTATAGATGGACAGTTTGAAGATTGGGATTTGGTTAATATAGCATATGCGGATGAGGTTGGTGGTGAGAGTGAGGAAGATTTTGAAATTATTAAGATTTCCAATGATAATAATTTTCTATTTTTCTATTTGGAATTTGATAATGATGAAATTTTAATGCAGGATTGGAACGAAATTCACCTGTTTATAGATGCAGATTCAAATTCAGAGACCGGATATCTAGTTCACGGAATCGGTGCGGAGTTAGACTGGTGTTTTGGATGTAAAAGCGGACAGTTTTACCATATGGATGGGATAACCGAAATTTATCAAAATGATCTTACCTTAAGAATTGCACCTACTATTACCGGAACAAAATTTGAATTTGCTATACACCGTGAGAGCACTTTCTTAACAATGGATGGAACTCAAGAGGCAACAAACATCAAACTTGTTATTCATGGCACTGGAGAAAATCCTGACCTCTTGCCAAATCAGCCAGGAGGGATTGAATATGAATTTGATTCTACACCGGTGCCATCACCCGAAATGATTACAATTGAAAAATATGAGACAGAGCATTTAAGAATTCTTTCATACAATGTTTGGAGTGATGGATTATTTAATTCGGAACGTCAACCGAGATTTGAACGGATTATCAGCGCTCTTGAGCCAGATATAATGGGATTTCAAGAAGCATATGATGACAATGATATTGAAGCACTATTTGAAGATTGGCTTCCGGGAGTGAACTGGCATGTGAGTAACGAATGGAATGGAAACTATGTTGTATCTAGATATCCAATTTTATATCAGGCAAATCATTCATGGAAATCCATGGGGGTATTGTTAGACACGGAAGATGTTATAGGGACACCATTGTTTTTTATTAATTCACATTTTAGCTGCTGTGGTAATAATGAGGATAGACAGGAGCAAGTGGATGAACTAATGGGATTTTTGAGAGATTTGAAAAATGGCTTAGCCCCTATTACTCTGGAAGAGGGAACTCCCATTGTTCATGTGGGAGATTACAACTTGGTTGGGTACAGACAGCAATTAACGACACTAACCGATGGTGATATTGTTGATGAAGCCTCTCATGGCATTGATTTTTCACCAGACTGGGATAATACCTCTCTATCTGATCTGTTCTCCCGTCACACTCATATTCGTATGGGATATACATGGAGAAAAGATAACAGTGATTGGAATCCAGGGAAATTAGATTATATTCTTTATACAGACTCTGTTTTGGAGCCTAAAAAACATTTTGTATTAAACACTATGTCTATGCCGGAAGAGGATTTATCCTTCTACGATCTGGAATTAGAAGACACAGATCAAGCTTCAGATCACCTCCCGCGAGTCGCGGATTTTACTATTGCAATTGCTGACACCTCACTATCACTAGGGTTTTCATCTGGGTGGAATTTAGTCGGGCTTCCATTGAATGTAGTTGACAATCATTACTTAACTCTTTTCCCCAGTGCAACGGAAGGTACTTTATATAGTTTTAATTTAACTTATCATATCTCAGTGAATTTAAACGCTGGTGAAGGATATTGGCTCTACTTTGAAGCTGATGGTGAAACTCTTATTAATGGTTTGGTAATCGATGAATTAGTAATAAATGTCAATCATGGTTGGAATTTAATTTCTGGAATAACTAATTCGATTCAGATAACAGACATTGATGATCCAGATGAGCTTATTGTGGCTGGTACGGTCTTTACTTTTGATGATGTATATATAAATGCATCTATTTTTGAACCCGGGAAAGCATATTGGCTGTATTCTACCGGTAGCGGAGTTCTGACCATTTTTAATGGTGAGTAATATTTTTAGAGTGAGACCTTAACATATATATGGAATTAAATTGAATGATTATTGGTCTAATCCATAAGATATAAAATCATTTATCATGAAATTCAGGTTTTTAATTTTTACACTCTTTGGTTCGATTGTTTTTTCTCAGTCATGGAATACTACCTTAATCGGGCAACTGGATTATCCGCAGTTCGTCAATGATGTGTGGGGTTACAAAGCTGAAAATGGAAAAGAATATGCTCTGATAGGGACCTCATTAGGGACCTCAATTGTTGATGTGACCACAAATCCATTTCAGCCTGTGCAGGTAGGATTTATTCCCGGAGAAGAGTCTACCTGGAGGGATATTAAGTTTTATAACAATCATATGTACATCAGTACAGAGGCTGAAATGGGTATTCAAGTAGCTGATATTACCGATCCTGAAAGTCCTGAGCTTGTATATGAGTGGGAGGGTATATCCCGTGCCCATAATTTATTTCAGGCAGACGGTTATTTATATGTGGTTGGAGCAGATGAAGGAGAAGATATGGAAATTTTAGATTTATCCAGTCCTTCTGAACCTGTGAGAGTGGGAGGGTGGTCAGGAGAATACCTTCATGATGTCTATGTTAGAGATAACTATGCCTATGGGTGCGGAATTTATTCTAGTACCATGTATATCATAGATGTATCTGATAAGTCAAATCCTATTACTGTAACCAGCTGGTCATATCCGGGGTCAGCCCATGCTGCTTGGCTAACAGAAGATGGTGATTATCTCATCTCTGGTGATGAGACATCAGGAGGAAATATTAAAATATGGGATATCCGTGATTTTGATAACATAAATATGGTTTCAGAATGGACACCTGAAGGAGGTGAAGAAAAATCTGCTCACAACGTTTTTGTCCGGGGCGATTATCTTTATATCAGCTATTATGTTTTCGGTTTACAAATTCTGAATATTTCAGATCCAGCTAACCCAGAGTTAGCAGGATATTATGATACATATCCCGGTGAGGATGGGTTATATGAAGGGAATTGGGGTGTTTATCCATTTGCAGAGAGCTGTCATTCATATGTCTCAGATATGGAGGCAGGGCTGGTTCTTGTGGATTTTGATGGGTGTGTGAATCCAGATCCAGACCTTAGTTTCTCTCCTAGTAACTTCTCTGTTTCTGCATCTCAGGGGGAAACAGTATCTGAGGTTATAACAATTAATAATACTGGTGATGATGGATCAACCTTGTTTTTCAGGGTTGAGACTATGGGGTCATCATCTTTTGAAAATCCGGGAGGAGAACCAGATAGCTTTGGTTATGAATGGAGTGACTCAGACCTGGAATCAGAAATCGATTACAATTGGATTGATATTGAAGGACATATAAATACAGAGGAAATATACTTTCCTACGAATGATGAAGCAGGTCCTCCAATCAATTTACCTTTTGCCTTTCCATTTTACGGAATCAACTATTCATTTTTTATCGTTAATCCAAACGGCTGGGTTGGATTTGGAAGCGATAATAATGAGTGGAACAATTTTGCGATTCCATCTCCAGACGCTCCAGGTCCTGCTATTTTTGCACTGTGGGATGACTTAAACCCTGTAAATGAAGAGTGCAATGAATATTGTTCCGGTGATGTATACGTGAATTTAAATGAAACTAGA
Source organism: Winogradskyella sp. (assembly GCA_964230865.1). GTDB lineage: Bacteria > Fidelibacterota > Marinisomatia > Marinisomatales > AB-629-J13 > AB-629-J13. The sequence goes on along the minus strand of CAXRJK010000102.1, from coordinate 4,194 downwards.
ACGGTTATATGGTTTAATGATGTCGCACAATGGTTTTCAGGTGACCTAGAAGCATTTTTTGATTTTCAGATAGTTTTATACAGCAATGGTAAAATAAATGTGAACTACAGGTCAATTAGTGGAGCGCCCTCTGCTACAATAGGAATACAAAACCAAGATGGTACTGATGGGCTCCTTGTTAGCTATCTGGAAGATTATGTTCATGATTTTCTGACCCTTGAGTTTAATATGGGGGAAATCCCAAGCTGGATAAGCTTCAACGATGGAGAAAATGAAGGGCAGTTAATTCCCGGGGAATCAGAGGATGTTTATTTTCAAATAAATACCGGTCAGCTTGACCCGGGTATGTATTCTGCAGAATTAAAAATTTTGAATAACGCCCTGCCATCTGTGGTTGTACCTGTGAATTTGGATGTACTGACTTCTAATGAAGATGTAACAATAGTGATTCCACATTTAAGTGATTGGAATCTTGTTGGTCTCCCTCTTATTAGTGTTAACTCCCACTATAATAATATATTCCCCACAGGTATATCTGGCTCATGCTATGAGTTTAATGAGGAATATGTTCAGGCAGATAATTTGGAAATGGGTAAGGGTTACTGGCTAAGATTTGGAGAATCAGGCAGTGATGATGTTACAGGTACAGGTGTCAATGAGTTAGTTGTTGATATATCGGAAGGGTGGAATCTAATTTCCGGGACAACTGATATTGTGGATTTAAATAACGGGATATTCGATCCTTCCGGTCTCTTGGTTCCAGGGACATTTTACGGGTTTAATGGAAATTACCAGAATACATATGTTCTTGAGCCCGGAAAAGGCTACTGGGTAAGAGCTATTGAGGATGGAGAGATCATCCTTTCTTCAACAGCACCTTTATCAAATAGAGCAATTTTAAACCTAAACTCTAAACCTTTCAGCACACTCAAATTTGGAAATCAAACATTATATTTTGGAGCGGATGAAATGAAAGAAGATTTGCTGAGCTATAGCCTTCCTCCAAAACCTCCAACAGGAGGGAAAGACATCCGGTTTATGGGAGACACTAAACTTTGTGGTAGTAGTGAATGTTACATAGAAGTGATGAATCCATTATCAGCTTTAAAATTAACCTATGCTATACAATTGTTTAATGACTATAGTTCATCTATAGAGTCACAATATTGGGTCTTGGTAAATGAAAACACCAAGGAAGAAATTGACTTGATTGGTAAAGGGGAAATTGTAATTGAGGGAGATATATCAGAGCTGACTTTAAAAAAATCTAAATCTACTCTAATATCCAAAGAATTTATTATTTCACCAGCTTATCCTAACCCATTCAATCCCGTAACAATGATTCAAATATCAATCCCAGAGCTGACCCATATGAAAATCAATATTTATGATGTCCGGGGACGTTTAGTTGAAAAACTAATAGATAATAATTTGGATTCAGGGCTCCACAATATTAAATGGAATGGAAGTGATGTGTCCAGCGGGATGTATTTTTTTCATATTGAAACAGATAGTTATAAAAAAGTTGAAAAATTAATGTTAATTAAATAATTTTAGATTTTTTTTGAATAGTCAAGACTAAATGGGACTGGCTTAAACCCAAGTGCTAAATTAATCTTATACATAGGATTATTTTCTTCATTATCTGTTCTAATCTCTGTCACACCTTTTTCTAATAGCTTTTCAATAGCTTTTATTTTAAGGGCAGTTGCAACTCCTTTTCTCCGAAATTCTTTTAAAACCCCAATAGAACCTGTCCATCCTTTATGAGGCTCAGATTTAGGGTAGACATGTATATCAGTTGCACCTAAATACTTATTATTTTTTATAGCGATAAGATGAATACCATAGGAGTTTTTATAGAAATCGTGGCAAAGTTTCAACCAGTGTTTAAAAGGCATTCTTGTATGTGAAATATCATCAGGTATTGGAATATCTTGTTCTGTTATCCATTCTAATTCTTCTAGCTTTTGAAAATGATTTGGAAAATTTTTAATATCTGATGCTATCTCTTCTTTAGAGTCATAAAACTTTATATCTTCTGATTCTAATTTTTTAATTAATGGATAATATTTTCTAACGTCAACCTTTCTAAGGTCACATGAATATTCTCTATTGGTTTGAACAAGCTTAAAGCCTTCTTTAATTAGCAATTTTTTATGTTCTTTATAATTAGGATGTTCATAAATACTTGTATGTACCAAATTGCAATTAAATTTTTTAACTTTTTCTAACATTTTACCATATAGTAAATATCTATAACCTTTGTGGTTATATGCTGGATCTAAATTTAATGTATAAAAACAAGTTCTATTATTTTCATCTCTTCCTTGGCTATAGTAAATAGCACCAATTAATATGTTGCTATCATAGAGAAGTAACCTATCACGTATTATACTCTTATCTCTTATTTGCCAACTATTTTTATCATCATCTGGATGATCTATAGAATCATGATTAACAAGGTTATCTATTCTTGCTAATTCTATAAATTCTTTATCAGTTTCAGTAAATATTTTTATTTCGATCATATTATTTTCAATATAATTTATACTTAATAATAATTATTAATATTAATCAAGGAAGTTTATTATGAATCCAAAATCGATGGAGAAGGCAATGCTTAAGAATATGATTAAAAAAACTGGCAAGTCTATTAATGAATGGATTGGTATAGTTAACGAACAAAATTTTGTTCATAATAAAGATATAGTTAAATTTTTAAAAGAAGAGCATTCTGTAGGTCATTTTTATGCTCATTTAATTGTAAAAAATAAATAATTATTAATACTAAGGAATTAATGAAATATGAAAAAATTACTATTAATATTAATTTTCGGATTATTAATCTGTAAAAATAATGAAATGAATAATTTATCAGAACATCTCAAGCCATTTGAACCTTACATTGGGAAAACTTTCAAAGGAGAATTTTCGAATTCAACAAAAGAACAGCCAGTTTTTGATATATCTTATTGGGAAAGAATATTAAATGGTATGGCAATCAAAATAACACACTCTGTTAATGAAGGTGAATATGGAGGAATATCAATTATAACTTGGGATGAAAATAAAAGTAGTTTAGTATCATCATATTTTACAACTGCGGGATTTACTACAAATGCGTTAATGCATTTTGAGGATGGAAAATTAATTAGTCTTGAAGATGTGACTGGAAATGAAAATGGTATTACTAAAGTTAAAGCAATAATTGAATTCTTAGAAAATGGAGATTTACAAAACTCTTCAAAATATTTAATGAATGATGAATGGGTTGATGGTCATACAATTTATTACAAAGAAGCACCTAATGCTAAAATTGTATTTAAATAAATACTATGATATAATGAAGGCGACATGGCAAGTTATTTTATTATTATAGGTGTGAACTTTCCGCTTGATTTATCAAAGGAAAGTAATAATAATTATTTTACAACATGGTCCGTACACTCTCGAAATAAATAGCCCTCCTTTCTGAGGCTATTAATTAGATTGATAGTATTTGTCTAATCTGATATTCAAAATTACATTAACTATATGCAATTACTATCAAAAGGATGGATTTGGTTCCTCGGATTATTTTTTTTATCAAGTTATTCCTTCTCCGATCCACCTGATTGGGAGGTCACTCCAAATAATTTTCAATTTAATTCAAGTATGACGGGTGTACTGATATTTAATGGTGAGGAATCGCTGGATAGTACCGATATGATCGCGGCATTTACCGGTGGAGAGTGCAGAGGAGTTAAGACAAACGGAATTTTTTTTCCACCCTCGGGTAGGTTAGTATTTGGATTAACGGTTTATGGAAATGGACCGGGAGAGACAATTTCTTTCAAAGCGTATGATGCATCCACTGATCATATTTTTGATTCTACAGATTTTACCTATACTTTTCTTCCCAATGACATTGTTGGTGGTGCAGATGAGCCGTTAGAGTGGGTTTTTAATGATACAAATCTGGGTGTTGATACAGAACTACTTCCAAATGATATTAGCCTCTATCCCATATATCCCAATCCATTTAATGCTATTGCAAGCGTTCGATTTACGGTGGAGGTAGATAGAAATTTGGTTCTAAAAGTTTATGATGTAGAGGGACGGCTGGTTAAAACATTATTGAATGAACACTTAAAAAAGGGAAATCACAGTGTCCAGTGGAATGCAGACGGATTCTCAAGTGGAGTATATTTT
>CAXRJK010000101.1:0-31150 GCA_964230865.1 Winogradskyella sp. | reverse complement strand
AATCCGCAAATTCCTATTAATTCAGAAGAATATTCTATGCAATTAAATAATCTTGTTGACCTTGTCCCGGGTTTTCAAGGATTTGAAGCAGTATGTTATGTCAGAGGAAAACTTTATTTTCTTATAGAAGCAGAAGTGAACAGGTCTATGAGTAGTTATCTAGTCTCCAGTATTATTAATAAAAAAGAAAAAACAATTAATTTTCTCACTGAAAAATTAATAAAAATTGATGTCCCTTCAAAAATTCACAATATGGCATTTGAATCTCTACTTTATACTCGAAAATCGCTTTGGGCATTATTTGAATCCAATGGGCTAAAAGCAAACCCTGAACCTACCATAAATACTTTTAGTCTTGAGCTAACACCAAAAACAAAATTTACTTTTCCAAATGTTGAATACCGAATCACTGACTTTACAGCTGTAGATAAAAACGGCCGTTTCTGGGCAATTAATTATTTCTGGCCCGGATATCGCAAATATATAAGCCCGGAAGATGATATTTATGTACAGAAATATGGTAAAGGAGAAACACACCAAAAATACGAACACGTGGAGCGTCTTCTAGAATTTCAAATAACAGATAGGGGCGTTATACGTTCTGATAAACGACCAGTGGAAATCGAGCTAGAGAAAAATAATCCGAGAAACTGGGAGGGACTTGTGAAGCTGGATGATTTAGGATTTCTAATTATTTCTGATGAACATCCGGAAACCATCTTCGCTTTTATTCCATATCTATTTAACTAAAGGATAAACTATGAAAAAACAATGTATTATGTGCTTTCCGATTTTTATATCTATTCTTTTTGGATGGGGGAAAACAGGACACAGAATTGTTGGATACATTGCAGAAAAACATCTAAATGAAAAAGCAAAACAGGAAGTGACCTCAATTCTTGGGCATACAAATTTAGCTATGGTGAGTACGTGGGCAGATGAAATTAAATCAGATCCCAATTGGAGCCATGCCTATGATTGGCACTGGACCACAATACCGGATGGTGAAACTTTCAAGGCAGGAAAACGATCTGGAAGGGCCGTGGAAAAGGTTTTGGAGTTTCTGGAACTAATTGAATCTGGAAAAGGAACTAAAACCGAAAAGGAAGTTGCACTGAAGTTTCTGGTACATCTCATTGGTGATCTCCATCAGCCCCTCCATGTAGGAAATGGAACAGATAAAGGAGGAAACGATGTCTCAGTAAGATGGTTCGGAGAAAAAACCAATCTTCATGCTGTGTGGGATACAGACATGATTGACCACCAAAAACTAAGCTATACTGAATATGGGGATTATCTATTATTAGGGTTAACTGAAAAGAAAATATCTGAGTGGATAAAAACAGATATTTATGGTGCTATTTCTGAATCTCAAAAATGGAGAGAGCAAACCTATAATTTTGAAAATAATAATCTAAAGTGGGACTATTTTTATCAAAACAAAGTACTGCTGGAATTAAGATTACTACAAGGCGGAATTCGTTTAGGTGGGATGTTGAACAGAGCTTTCCGTTAATTCTTAAAAATTAATTATCCGAACCCCTACAGAAATATAAAATCCAGCAGGATGGACTGACGGTTCAACTCCATCATTCCATACACCATGAAGATTTATTGCTTCTGCGCCCTTTCCCTCAGTATATACCCATCGGTCTGATTTATCAGCAAAAATATAATGGACACCTAAAACAACATCTTTTGTTTTTGTTACAAGAAATTCTGTATTCAGTCCTAAAGTGGGCGTAAACTGAAACTTGTGAACATTTTCCGGTTGGTCATCCTGTCTGAAAATTAAACTGAAGGGAAAATTTAGTGATGTTCCTAATGATATAAAACGGGTATGAATAAACCTGAAGTTCATTCCCACCATTAATGATCCTTTAAAATCTTTGTCTTTGCGAGAATCTGTTACAACTCCCAAAGCCCCACCTGCTGTGAAGCTGAAACGGCTGAACGGAAAAAACTCATATCCTATATCAAGTCGTTTTTCGCTCACAGATTCGTTATACATCCCCGAAAAAACCCATCCTCCAAAATACTGAGGTTTTTCAATTAATGAATATCCTTCTTCAATCCCTCTATATTGTCTAATAATGATTCCTTCACTGACATCATTACCGGAGTTTGTTACTCTCACCAGTCCCGCTGATTTCCCTGGTAGAATGAACTTTTTGTCTTGGATTATTTTATGGACATCCGGTTTCATTATTTCAAAAATAGAGCCTTTTTTAACTCCCAGTTCTGAGCCCAGCAACATGGTAAGTCCACTTCTGTCTCGTTCCAATATCTCACTTTTTAATAAAAACATTTTTCGGAGCTTAGCTGAAATTTGGCTGCGAATTTGATTTAACACCTTTCCCAGAGATGCGGCTCTTGTCCCTCCCGTATGCTCCCCATACAATCTAAACGAGTGTAACGATTTTCCTGTTTCTATATCAATTTTGCGGACTTCTACCTGTAAAGATGTTTGAATATTATGCGGATATTTTTCTTTAGGATCGTTATCAGAGAACATAGATCTAATTACACCAACTGCCAGCTCTGTTCCAACCCGCTCCCAAAACCCTTTGTTATTATCGTCTTTATCTAACTTTTCCTTTTTTGGAGGCACTCCTCTCTGACCAAAGGATAAAATGGAAACAACTAGAGCCTCATCGGCAGAGGATATTTCCCCATAATTCACCACCTCATTATCCCTTATGATACCGCTCATTTGTAATTTTTGTTCATTGAGAATTTTTTCAAGATTGTTGCGGTCTAAGATTTCAAATCTGTTCAAATTTATTGCTTCTGATGATACTAGACCGGTGACGGTGCCCTCAATAGATTTACGTCCTTTTCCTTTGTCCGCAGATAAAATTAGGAGTTTTTCTTTTTCTTCAGTTACGTTATGAATTTTAGATTGACTGAATACAGAAGACAAAATAAAAATTAAGAGTAGGTTTAATTTCATTACCCTTAAATGCCCCGATAGCAAAAGGGTTTCAAAAGATTTTTATCAAGATTTAATTTTCTTTCCACTTTTCATTAACAGAACTGCTGAAAAAGTGAACAAAATCGTCATTCCGACAGCCATCAAAAAGCTCACCAGAGGTGGAGAGTCGCTGACACCCAGAACAGTAAAGCGAATTCCGTTTATCATATAATAGATTGGATTGATAAAGCTCAGCGTTTGTGCCCAATCTGGCAACATTTGTATAGAATAAAATATTCCTCCTAAAAAACTTAAAGGAGTAAGGAAAAAGTTTTGCATCATGGCCAACTCGTCCCAACTATCGGCCATCTGCCCTAAAAACAATCCCATACTTGAAAACGCCCACGAAACCACTAATAGAAACCCAAGGGTCTGAATTGGATATACAATAGGCATTCCCACCAAAAGAATCCCCAGCAGGAGGACTAGAACTCCGTTTACAAAACCTCTCACAGTACCGCCAATTATATATGCCATAGAAATTTCAAAGCTGGAAAGCGGCGCTGTAAGAATATCTGGAAGCTGCTGTAGAAGCTTCATCTGAAGCATAGACGAAGAGGAGTTGGAGCTGGCATTGGTGAGCGTGTTCATCATCATAAGTCCAGGTAAAATAAATAGTGTGTAAGGAATACCTTCAATTTCTGAAATTCTTTTTTCCAATGTAAATCCAAAAATAAGAATATAAAGTGTAGTAGTAATTAGACCCGGTAAAACTGTTTGACGATAAACAGAAAAAAATCGTCCGACCTCCCGCTTGGTCAGGGTCCACATTCCTATCCAGTTCATGTTCCTGGCTCCTCTCTAATTCCTCTTCCAGTTAGCGAAAGAAATACATCCTCTAATGTGATCTTATCGGTTTTTATGTTTTGAATATGACAACCATTTTGACTTAAAACATTGATTATTTCCGGTAATGACTCCTCTGGATCTTTTACAGTAAAATGAAGACGGTTATCCTCAAAAGTGTAGGTGTATAAATTGAGTTTATTATGGATTGACTCGTTCCACCCTGTTAGCTGAATGGTAATTCCGGATTTTTCCGACTGTTTTGTCAGTTCATCCGGTTTCCCCTGGGCAATGATTTTCCCTTCATCAATAATGGCTACATCTTCGCATAGCATTTCTGCTTCTTCGATATAGTGAGTCGTAAGGAGAATAGTTTTTCCCTCATCATGCAACTCTTTGAACAGTTTCCACATATCATGACGAAATTCCACATCCACACCGGCTGTTGGTTCATCTAGTATGACAATCTTTGGGTCATGCACCAGCGCTTTTGCCAGTTGATATCTGCGTTTCATCCCTCCTGAGAGCTCTCTCAAGCGGGCATTTCTCTTTGTTGCTAAACCGAGGCGTTTAAGTAGTTTTTCAATGTACGGCTCAGCTGTTTTTTGTGTAAGACCATAATAGCCTGCCTGGAAAAACAGTAGTTTTTCCACTGGAAAAAACCAGTCCTGTGGGAGCTCCTGTGCTGCAATTCCAATATTGGAGCGGGTAAACCGGTATTCATCCACTGTGTCTCTTCCAAACACCTCTGCCTTGCCTCTATCCTTTAAAACTAATCCAGAGAGGATGTTTATAGTGGTAGTTTTCCCTGCTCCGTTTGGACCTAAAAGGCCAAAGAACTGACCATCATTTATATCAAGGCTTACACCCTTTAGAGCATGGGTCCCATTATAACTTTTCTCAAGATCTGTAAATCGAATTGCGGGAGCTGTCATTCTGGTTCTGTGTCAAATCCAATTTGTTTTTCAAACGGGTTGGGAAAGTCAAATCCCTCTACTCCGGGGAAATGAACAATTGAGACAATGAATCCCCAGTGGATCAGCACTGAAGCTTCTACCTCGCGGGTTTTCGGCGGTTTAATTGATTTTATTTCCCCATCTGGAGCTTCTGCCACCTGAAATTTTGGGTGGTATATCCAGACACCATGTTCATCATAGCCAAGAATTTTGGCGAACAAGGATTTCTGAATAATTCCCAGGTCTTTCAGGGGTTCATGGTTTTCTAATTTTAATAATACAATATCATCGATTATTTCACTTATGTTCATCATATTTGTATTTCCTATTTGTGTAGGGAAATTAACTCTACATTAAAATTAAAAAAGAGGGGTTTGATTTTACCTTAGTTTATTTTTTATCCCTGCTTCCAACAGAGCACTGTTCCATAGTCCTAATTTCTTTTGTCTATTATTCTCTGACATTTTCGGAAAATATTCCTTCTGACCCGATAATCCTATTTTAGGAAATTCCCTAAAATGATTTTTAAATAATAAACGAAATATACCCCTTGCTGTTTTATCCTTTTCAGAAGACATTATTACCGGTACATTTAAAATGTCTGCAATAAACTGTAGTAATGGCTCTCTTGCTCCTCCCCCTCCCATATGAACCGACTTTATCTTATAATTATTCTCTTTCAAAATAAAGATAATATCATGTATTAGAAGGCCAATTGATTCCATACCTGCCCGTATAATACTATCCTTTGATGCCCCATCTAAATTATAAAAAAAAGACTCCTTTTGTTGTATCCAATATGGAGAGGCTATCCCGGTAAACCCTGGAATTAGAACACCATCTGTTTTTGATTTTACACATCTTTCTTCCCAATTCATATCCATGTGCGATATATTCAAATAGTCTTCAAGCCAGTAAAAAAGCGAGTTTCCAGCGTTGATTGTTCCCTCAATAAAAAATTGGTTTTCATGGTCAGATGACCAAAGTAAACTTGATATCAATCCCTTTATAATTAATGGATTATTTCCAGTACACAGCTGAACTGAACCTGACGTTCCTAAGTTTATGGCAGCCTGTTCAAGCTGAGAAAACTCCTGTCCAATCAGAGCTGCCTGCTGATCGCCTACGACACAGTTTAATGGAATCGAATAATTATCAACATTGATTTTTCCAAAGTTATGTATTGTTGGTACTAATGGAGGTAGACACAATGAACTCACATTAAATAAATTACATAGCTTCTGATTCCAGGTGATAGACTCTAAAGAATAAAGTTGTGACCTTCCAGCAATGGAGTGGTCAATTGTGGCTGACCCCGTTAATGCATGAGTTAAATAAGAGCTGAGTGGACCAAAATATAAATCACCACTGTGAACATCTTTCTCTAGGCTTGGGTATTCCTTCATTAGGTGAATATATTTTAAGGCACCAAAATGCCCACTTAGAGGAGCCCCGGTTTTAGTATAAACCAATTGTTTGTATTCATTATATTTTTCAACAAGATAGTTCGCTCTATTATCCTGCCAGCTTAATGCGGGGGTTTTGGGGATTAGTGTTTCTTTATCCCAAAATAAAAACGTTGACCTTTGCACTGCTAAACCCGCAGCAGTAATTATCCCTTTTTCTCTTTTAACCGTTTGGACAGAAGACATAATCAAGTTAAATATAGCCTCAGCTATGACAGATGCGTCACACTCAACAAATAGAGGCTTAGGACAGCTCAGCCTGTGTTTAATTTTTTCACTGTGACATACTTCACCATTCATATTAAATAAAAATGATTTTGTAGAGCTTGTTCCCTGGTCAAGTACCAAAAAATATGATTTCATACTCTAATGATAGTTTAAAATACTTTTATTCATAATACCTATAAACCCGGTTATCATTCCGCCAACACCGAATACAAGAAATACCGTATGGATAGTGATCATTTTAGAGAATATTCCAACCAGAGCTGTAGAGACGGCCGTCATCCCCGAGACCGCTAAATACACCATAGAAAACAATCGTCCATGGTATTGGTTTGGAGTGTATTTCTGAAAAATAACAGTTCTGGAAATTGTAATGATGGGAATTCCCATACCATGAAAAACTATGATAATCATGGAAACTGTTACTGACCGAACCCAGAAAAACAAAGGATAGGTAAGACCATCTCACAGCATTCCCGCCTCAATAAATGCAAAGTCAGATGCTGTACCATGTAAATAGTGTTTAACCATTATTGGTATATCAACAATTGCGGGGCCCAGAAAATAAGCAAACTGTCCGCTGGTGGAAACAATGAACCGAAAGAGGCACGTATAAATACTAGAGCCCCCATAAATAAAACAATTTGAAAATTAAAAGGATTGAAATAATAGCTACTGTGATTGCCTGAGAAAAGTTTGAAATAAGTATTAATCTCATCCTGTTATATCTGTCAGCCAGTACTCCTGCAAAAATACCAAGTAAAATTGCCGGTAAATATGCACCCATAGCTACAACACCAGCTACTGCAGTTGAACCGGTCATTTTTAATATAATCCATACAATGGATAACTGATATACAGCACCGGTTGCAGAAATAGTCTGAGCTGACCATAGTTTTATTGTGTTTATTTTGAAAGAATGGTTAGTGGAGCTTCTCAATATCAAATTTTTTATTTTATTATTTGCTTGTCACGTTTGGACCAAAGTGAAGTGTGATGAATTTATTACCAAAAATCTTTTTCTCATTCAGAAATCATCTTTAATTTCTGCATCTTTATTAGTAAAATATTTAGGAGTAATAAATGACTTATATTATAGCTGAACCATGTGTTAGCACCTGTGATACAGCCTGCGTTGAAGTTTGTCCAGTTGACTGTATCCATGGTCCAGAGGATAAATCAGGAGCCGGCGCTGAAGCAAAAGAGCCAGGATTTGACCCTGAAGGGAAGCAGCTGTACATTGACCCAGAGGAATGTATTGATTGTGGAGCCTGTGAGCCAGAGTGTCCCGTAGAAGCTATCTTTGAAGAGAGTGAGGTCCCTGAAGAGTGGCATGATTTCATCAAAATAAACTATGAGTGGTTCGGCCAGGAATATACAGGCTGATCTCCTCTTTCCCCTATATTAAAGCGGCTTTTTTAAAAAGCTGCTTCTTCTTCTCTCTAAAAATATCATGACAAAAGAACAGATTTTAAAACTGCTGTCTCGGATTAACTATCCTGGGTTCAGTAGGGATATTGTGTCTTTTGGAATGGTAGAGAGTGTTGAGCTAACTGAAAAAACTGTACAGGTTACATTAAAGCTTGCGGCTGAAAAACCCAAGCAGGATGAAGTGAAAAAGTTAGTCAGTAAAAGTTTAGAGTCATCTGGTGCTTTCGAAAATGTTGATGTAAAATTAATGGGTGCTCCTCAGTCAGGTGGTAGTATATCACAAACAGAAAAACCAGAAAGCGTGAAACATATTATTGCAGTGGCTAGCGGAAAGGGTGGGGTAGGAAAATCTACAGTCGCAGCAAACCTAGCTTGTTCTTTGCTAAACAAAGGCTACAAAACCGGCTTGCTTGATCTTGATATTTATGGACCTTCTCTTCCAATAATTTTAGGAATAAATGAATCTCCAAAATTTACTCAGGACAAAAAACTTGTTCCTTTGGATTGGAATGGTATGAAGGTTTTGAGCTTCGGTTTTATCAGCGGAAATGACTCTCCAGCGATTTGGCGTGGTCCAATGGTTGCGCGAATGACTGAGCAGTTTTTTCGTGATGTTGATTGGGGCAGTTTAGATTATCTTGTTTTAGATTTGCCACCCGGTACTGGAGATATTCAATTAACCTTAACTCAAAAAATACAGATAAGTGGTGCAGTTATTGTAACAACTCCTCAGGATATAGCTCTTTCTGATGTGCGAAAAGGAGCAGATATGTTTCAAAAAGTAAACACTCCTGTTTTGGGGGTTGTTGAAAACATGTCTGGTATGACTCTAAGGGGAACCGTTTACGATTCCGATGGAAACCTTTTGAAGAACGGAAGTATTGTTCTGAATCAAACACACAAAACACAGGCTGATGAAAGTGGGTCTTTTTCTATTAATATTGATTTATTCAAAACAGGGGGAGGGGAACAGGAAAGTCAACGCCTTGGTGTCCCTTTATTAGGGAAAATACCTTTTTCGCATACCATAATGGATGCGACGGATGCTGGCACTCCAATATCTTTTAACCTACCTGAAAATTCTGGGACAAAAATATTTTCCCAAATTGTAAAACAAATTGAGAAAGAACTTACATCCTAAATTTTATTTTTCAGGGGGAACTGTATCCAAAAAAAATCATAAAAGGATTAATGTTTAGAAAACTAATTCTATTTATTAACCTGATATGAGTAAAACAGATCTAAGGGAAACAATTCAGAGAAAAGGAGATGTTCCGAAACATATAGCAATCATAATGGATGGGAATGGACGTTGGGCAGCAAATCATTCATTACCACGGCTGGCTGGACACCATGAGGGAATAAACTCAGTTAGGGAGGTAACAAGGGTTTGTGGTGAACTCGGGGTAAAACATTTGACTTTGTACACATTTTCTACAGAAAATTGGCAACGGCCCAAAAAAGAAGTTTCTGCTCTAATGAAACTATTACTTAACACAATTCGTGAGGAAATTAGAAGTTTGCATAAAAACGAAGTGAAACTGACAACAATCGGAGATTTGGACGCTCTCCCCAATTCTGCATACAAAGGAATACAGGAAGGAATAGAGTTGACCAAAAACAATGTAGGGCTGAATCTTATTCTTGCTTTGAATTATGGCGCCAGGCAAGAAATAATAAGCGCAATAAAAAAAATCATGAAACAGGTGGCGTTAGGTGAGATTAGTACAGAACAGGTAGAAGAAAAAACTATTTCGGAAAATCTCTATACAAAAGGTGTTAGAGATCCCGATTTACTTATCAGAACTGGCGGAGAAAATCGTGTCAGTAACTTTCTGTTATGGCAGCTGGCATACTCAGAATTATATATGACCGATACATTCTGGCCCGAGTTTCGTGAGTTTCACCTTTTAGAGGCCATTCTTAATTTTCAAAAAAGAGAGAGACGCTTTGGTAAAATTAGTGGGCAAGTAAAAGCATAATGAAAAAAAATAAATATTTCTATCTATTCCATATACTTATTTCCAGTGCAATAATATTAGGGTCAACTGAAATAAAAATTCTAAATGTTGCAGTGGAAGGAAACACAGTTACAACCGACAGAATGATTCAATTTACATCTGCGTTGAAATCAGGAAACACTATAAATCCCGGGGATTTTTCAAAGGCAGTAAAACGTCTTTGGAATTTGGGAATGTTTGAGGATATCCAAATACGTCTAGATGAAGAGACTGAAGAGGGAATAAAAATAACAATTGTAGTAAAAGAGTCTACTATTCTTGGAAAATTATCCTTTAACGGAAATAAAAAAATTAAGGATTCTGTTTTGGAAGAAAAGCTTATACTTGTCTCAGGGCAGAGAATTAAGCCAAATACAGTTCATGAAAAGATACAGGAGTTAAAGACCATCTATGCAGAAGAGGGTTATTTAATTGCTGAAATAAATAGCGAGCTGACGCCGGCAAAAACAGTTCGCTCTAATGACCCTAAAATTCTTGAGATAACCAAGGACCTTACATTCAACATTAAAGAAAACCGAAAGGTTAAGATAGGTGAAATCAAATTTGAAGGAAATGAGTCTTTTTCAGATTGGAGGTTGAAAAGGGTGCTGAAAAACACAAAACAACAAAAATGGTATTTATTCTGGAGGTCTCATTTTGATATTGAGAAATTTGAAGAGGATATTGAAGCTTTAAATATGTTTTATAAAAACAAAGGGTATCGGGACTTTGTGTTTTTATCTGATTCCACTGCATATAGTAAAAATAAAAAAAAGATGAATTTGTATTTAAATATTGATGAAGGCCCTAAATATAAATTTAGAAACTTTAGCTGGGACGGAAACTCATTATACAATGAAAAAATACTTAAGCAGTCCTTAGGATTAAATAAGGGCGATGTGTATAATGAAGAAAGTTTTAACAAAGCAGTATATGAACGAATGCAAAGTCTTTATATGGATAGGGGGTATATTTACAGCCGTATTGAACCTGCCATAACACCTGTTGGTAAAGACTCCCTTGATATTCATTTCCAAATCACTGAAAATCATAAAGTATATGTTAGAAACATCATGATAGGAGGAAATACAAAAACAAGAGAAAACGTCATTCGCCGTGAGCTAAGGATTTTTCCAGGAGATGTGTTCAGTAGAGAAAAACTTATTCGCAGTCAACAGGCGGTTTGGATGTTGAACTATTTTGGAAACGTAATCCCTGATGTTGTTCCTGTTGATGAAGATCAGGTAGATTTAAGTGTGGTGGTTGAGGAGAAATCTGCGGATCGAGCAAATGCAAATATCGGTTTCACGGGAGAATACGGCATGACCGGTGGAGGGGGCCTTGAGTTTAATAATTTCAGAGGGTTGGGACAGAGGTTTATGTTCAGCTTTAATACTGGAACAAATTATTCGATTTATTCTACTCAAACACCTTCTAAATATAGATCGGTTAGCTTGAGCTTTACAGATCCGATGGTAAATGATACTCCTAACTTACTGGGATTTTCAATCTACTATTCGTTCCGTGGTTCATCAACTAATTATTATTTTCCATTGGATTATACAGCGAAGGGCGGGTCGTTAACGTGGGGAAGGAGATTTCGCTGGCCAGACGATTATTTTAGGGGAAATTGGGCGTTAAGAGCTGTTGAAAAAGAATATAGTGGTGAACAGGAAGATTTGGATCGATATGTAAAGGGCCTGAACATTTCTAGAGGAATAAATCTTACACAAATTATCAGCCGTGACAGTCGAAACCGACCTGAATTTCCCATTCAAGGATCAATGTTTTCATTGGAAACGACACTGTCTGGTGGGATTCTGGGGGGCAATGAAGACTTCCATAAACATGTTTTGAAGTTAGAGTGGTATACCCCTACATTCTGGAAATTTGTTTTAAAGAGTTCTTTTCAGTTGGGCTTGATTGAAGCACTTACATCACAGGAAAATGAGCTTTCTATTATCCCATTCGATGAACGATTTATCATGGGTGGAAATGGTATCCCTTATGGAAATATGCTCAGGGGTTACCCCGATAACTCCATTGGACCGGTGACATCGAGTGGAAATCCAGTGGGAGGGAATGCAATGTTAAAATTTAACACTGAGTTCAGATTTCCATTTTCCGAAAACCCAGTTGTTTATGGGTTGGTATTTGCTGAGATGGGTAATGTCTGGAATTCACATCAAATGACAGAACCACTTAATATACCTCGTGGAGGTGCATTAACACTTAGAAAATCTGCTGGTGTTGGAATACGGTTTTTTATGCCAATGATTGGAATGTTGGGATTTGATGTAGGATATGGATTTGATGATATAACCGGTTACGGCAGCCCCCAAGGATGGACTTCAACAATTATATTTGGACAACCCTTTTAATATTTTTTAGGAGAAAAAAGTGAACAATAACATAAAATATATCTTCACAATTACAACCCTGTTTTTCTTTCCGATAATACTTTTCGGTCAGTTAAAAGTGGGGTACGTTGCATCAGATAGAATACGAATGGAGTATGAAGAATTCAAAGAATCAGAATCTCAATTACAATTAGAGTTTCAAAAAGTTCAGTTTGAATATCAAGAAATGCTAAAGGAGTTGGATAGTTTAAATCAGGCGTTTGAAACACAGCGTTTAATGAGTTCCCCTGAGTGGAGGCGGGAAAAAGAGCAGGACATTAAAGATAAAGAAAATGCTATCCAGAACTTTCAAGCTAAAAAAGTAGGGCCTGAAGGAGATTTAGTAAAAAAACAATCTCAGATGGAATATGAACTGCTATCTAAGGTCAAGAAAGCAGTGGATAATGTGGCAATAGAAAAGGGATATGATTTTATTTTTGATGGTTCGATTTCTTTGTTGTATGGTAAGCCCACCCATGATCTAACTGATGATGTCCTGCATGAGTTAAGAAAATTAAATAAAGATACATCGAAGTAAATAGTTTTTTGACCACACTAAACCAGCTGGCTGATTTGGTCGGAGGAAAGGCTATTGGACAGTCAGACATTGAAATTTTAGGGGTTTCTGAGTTACATGATGGAAAGCCAGAAACAATTTCATTTTTAGGTAATCCTAAATACAGAAAATATCTGAATTCAACAAAAGCTTCAGCAGTTATTGTTTCAAATGCTGAGCTGTTAGAAGGTAGAAGTGGAATAGAGGTTCAAAATCCGCAGCTTGCTTTCTCAAAAATTCTCAAAATATTTAACCCAGAGCTGCCAATTCAAAAGGGAGTTCATTCAACTGCTGTGATTGACCCAACAGCACGTATAGATAAAGATGTGACCATTGGCCCTTACGCAGTTATAGAGGCCAATTCGAAAATTGGAAAAGGGACAATAGTTGGAGCAAGCTCTGTCATATCTTCAAACTCTATCATTGGAAAAAAATGTAGAATTCATCCCCGAGTAACACTTTATCATAATAGTTTAGTGGGAGATAGAGTTGTTATATTTAGCGGTAGTGTTATTGGGTCCGATGGGTTTGGGTTTGTTACTGAAAAAGATACACATCATAAGATACCTCAGGTTGGGAAAGTGATTATTGGAAGTGATGTTGAAATAGGTGCAAATTGTGTGATTGACCGAGCAACTATAGGAACAACAAGAATAGGAAACATGACTAAGCTAGACAATCTAGTTCATATCGCTCATAATGTTAAAATAGGGATGGGATGCCTTTTGGCTGCAGGCGTTGGTATAGCAGGTACAGTAACAATCAAAGACTTCTGTATATTTGCTGGCCAGTCCGGGGTTGTGCCTCATGTTACCATTGGACCTAAAGCTATAATTGCCGCACAGTCTGGAGTTACAAAGTCCCTTGAAGGGGGCGAATTATACTCTGGAATGCCGGCTCGAAAAATTCGTGAACAGCACAAAAAAAATGCTGTTTTACAATCACTTTCTGTATTAAAAAAACGTGTCGATAATTTAGAAAAACTAGTGTTGAACAATGAACACAGCACATAGATTTCAGCGTACAATTTCAAAGCCAGTTTCTTGTACAGGGGTAGGTCTTCATACTGGACTTGAAAGTACGATTGTTTTTAGACCTGCGCCTGAAGATTATGGTATACATTTTCTCCGGAAGGATATAGAAAACTGTCCTTCAATTTTAGCAGATATTGAGCATGTTGTGGATATCTCTAGAGGAACAACAATTGAACAGAACGGAATAAAAATTTATACTGTAGAACATGCTTTAGCTGCTGTCTCAGGTCTACGTATTGATAATGTTCTAATTGAATTGACAGCCAAGGAGCCACCAGTTATGGATGGCAGCTCAAAAGATTTTGTTGATGCATTGTTAAGCTCTGGCATTATAGAACAAAAAAAACCACGTCGTGTGTTAGAAATTTCCAACCCTGTTGCATATTCTGATCCAGATAGGGGCGTAGACATTCACGTTGTTCCCTCTGATAGATTTCGAGTTACCTTTATGATTGATTATAAGCTTCCATCTCTTGGCTCTCAGTACACTGCGGTGTACAATATGCAGGAAGATTTTGCCAAAGAAGTGGCTCCAGCAAGAACGTTTTGTTTTTTAAGTGAGGTTGAGGAACTACGGGAAGTAGGATTAATCAGAGGAGGGGCACTTGATAACGCGGTGGTGTTGGTAGACAAGGTCATTGATGATGCAGAAGTCGGCAGACTGAAAACTCTATTTGATATTGAAGATGATATTATTATGGGTGCTAACGGAATTTTAAATGGAAAAAAGCTCAGATACAAAAACGAACCCGTTCGCCATAAAACATTAGATTTAATTGGAGATATGGCTCTCTTGGGAGTCCCAATAAAAGGTCACGTCACTGCAGCAAGAAGTGGACATGCTAGTAATGTCGAGTTTGTAAAAATGATTCGAAACGCTTACCCTGATTTCTTTTAGAATTATTTATGACAAATCCTTCGTTTACCATTGAGGACATATTAAAAATTGTCCCTCATCGATATCCATTTGTTCTAATAGATCGAATTATAGATTATCGCCCGGGGGATAAACTCACAGCAATTAAAAACGTGACTTTTAATGAACATTTTTTTCAAGGTCACTTCCCAAATCAACCAGTCATGCCCGGAGTGTTAATTTTAGAATCAATGGCACAAGCGGGTGCATTTTTAGTGTTGAATACCGTTGAAAACCCCCTAGATAAAAATATGTTTTTTACGGGAGTTTCAGATTCAAAGATTCGCGCACCAGTTACTCCTGGGGACCAGCTTCGTTTGGAAATGACATTAGTAAAAATGAAACTAACTGCCATACGACTTAAAGGGGAAGCCTACGTAGAAAACAAATTGGTCGCTCAAGCAACCATAATGGCTAATATTGTTAAAAGGATAAAGGGGGAAGGTTAATTTCCACATCAATTCATCCTACAGCATTAGTTCACGCAAATGCTGAACTAGGCAAAGATGTTAAAATTGGACCTTTTTCGTGTGTTGAAAAAGATGTGACAATCGGGTCTGGTACTAGTATTAGCAACTATGCTGTCATTAAATCTGGGACATTCATCGGAAACAACTGCAGAATATTTCAAGGGTCTGTTATTGGTGAGATTCCTCAAGATTTAAAATTTAAAGGGGAGTTTACTGAAACTCAAATTGGCGATAACACCACGATTAGAGAGTTTGTTACAGTAAATCGAGGGACATCTGCATTGGGAGTTACTAAGGTTGGAAATAATGTCCTTTTAATGGCCTATACTCACGTTGCTCACGATTGTGTTGTTGGAAACAATGTTATAATGGCTAATATGGCAACTTTAGGTGGCCATGTTGAAATAGGTAATTGGGCATTTTTGGGAGGTGGGGTATTAGTACATCAATTTTGTAAGATTGGAGAACATGCATTTATTGCTGCAGGTTTTAGAGCAGTCCAAGATGTCCCCCCCTTTATAACCGCATCAGGGGAGCCTATCCGGTACTCTGGTTTGAATACTACCGGACTAAAAAGAAGGGGATATGGGACTGAAGACCTAAACGTTTTAAAACAAATTTATAATTTATATTTTCGTTCAAAACAACCTAGAACACGAGCATTAGATAAAATAAAAAATCAATTTTCTTCAAATAAGTTTGGACGTTCTATAGTTAGTTTTATAGAAAATAGCGATCGTGGGATTATATAATTTTCACTAGTTCCTATTTCTGTATAGTATATTGCCAAACAGTAAAAATCTGCCATGAAAATGATTTTTGTATGAATGGTTAAAAAAATACAAAGAATTAAAATTCAATGAATACTTTCAAACACTTTAGAAGGTTTTACAGTTATACAGTAAAACTTTTGGTGTTGCATGTTCTGCTAAGTTTTTGTTTTTCGCAGTGGGTTGATTTCAGTCTTGGACAGGAGAAGTATTCACAGCCTGATGTGCAAAGATTTCTTGAAGGAACTGCTTTCACTTTATCAGAGAGCCCTTCAAATTTAATTTCTCCAAATCACAGGATGCATGTAAGTATTGGATTTTCAAAACACCTGTGGTCTCATTCGGGCATCTATCAAAACCAAATTTCTAGGGTAGCTCCTAAGTTTTCAGTTTCTTTTTTTCTAACCAATAACCTTACATTTATCGGAGGTGTTAGTCAGTTTCAATCTGCTAATCAAAACATACAAGTCCATAACTATGGACTTGCTCTTAGAACCAATGAAGATACACCCTATCCATTACAGACTTCTGCTGTTTTTTACAGATTAGAAGGACCTAGAGATTTGAGCCAGAGAACTGTTTCACTTAACCTATCCTCAAAGATTAATATATTAAGTTCTAATTTACAATTTGGAGTTGGAAAAGAAATGTATTCTGCTACATTTCTTATTTATAATAACAGCTTTCCCTCAGGAATGAAAGGAGAAATAAATTATTTATTGGTGGGAATGCTAATAAAATACAATACATACGAAATTATTCCACAATTGCGCTTTCACCCAAACCTGATAGATATAACTCTAAAATTTTCTTTGGGAATTCAATAATATATGAAAATTATTTCTATTTTAGGCTCCACAGGTTCCATTGGTGTTAACACATTAAGTGTAATTCAGAATTTAGAAGAACATTATAAAATAAAATATCTCACAGCAAATTCAAATAGTGAATTATTAATTGAACAGGCAATTAAGTTTCAACCAGAAAATGTAGTTGTGGTAAATAATGATAAGTTTAAACCAGTTAAGGAAGCACTTAAAACAACTAATATTAAAGTTATAAAAGGACGGGAAGGGCTGTTAGAGTGTGCTGGTGATTCGGAGGTTGATATTATGATGAATGGCCTTGTCGGCACAGCTGGAATGGAACCAACCTTTAGAGCAGTAAGTTCTGGAGTGGATGTTGCATTGAGCAATAAAGAAAGCCTGGTAATGGCCGGAGACTTAATAAATCGTGAAAAAGATTCTAAAAAATGTACTATTTTTCCAGTGGATAGTGAACATTCTGCGATTTGGCAATGTTTATCGGGAGAGTCTATGGACGATGTAAAAAAAATAATTTTAACTGGAAGTGGCGGTCCCTTTAGAAATAGAAACACTGACTCGTTTCACAAAATTACACCTGCAGAAGCTCTGAATCATCCCAACTGGGATATGGGAAATAAAATCACAATTGATTCAGCAACCATGATGAATAAAGGCCTAGAAATAATTGAAACTTATTGGTTATTTGAAATGGAACCAGAAGCGATTGAGGTCGTAATACATCCTCAATCAATTATTCATTCTATGGTAGAATTTCAAGACAAATCTGTCAAAGCACAGCTAGGTGTTCCGGATATGAAAATACCGATACAGTATGCTTTGACCTATCCAAGACACAAATATTCCAATTGGAACTCTTTGGATCTCACTGCCATAGGTACACTTTCATTTGAGCCTCCGGATTTTGATAAATTCCCTTGTATGAAGCTTGCATATGATGCCTTAAGTTCGGGCGGGTCTACACCTGCTGTTTTAAATGTAGTTAATGAGTATGCAGTTTATAGGTTTTTAAAAAATGAAATTTTATTTACTGATATTCCAAAAATGATTGAAAAAGCATGCGAACAGCATGAGTGGGTGAAACATCCTGACTTTGAAGCCCTTTCCTATTTGGAATCTTGGTCGATAGATTTTGCTCAGTCGTTTTAGTTACAATGTAATATTAATCAATTTAAACTGGATTTAGTATGACAACACTCTTGGCCTTTATTGTAGTTATAGGAATATTAGTTTTTGTACATGAACTGGGTCACTACCTTGCAGCACGCTCTGTCGGTGTGAGAGTTGAGCGGTTTTCCGTGGGTTTTCCGCCAAGATTTATAACTTTCACTTCCATGGAAGAGGGATGGCTATTACAATTATATTTTTACAGCAGTACACCTGACGGAAAGCTAGAGTGGCAACCTATCTGGGAGAAAACATTGGTTGTCCCTAATAAAAATGGAACCGGAACAGAATACTGCTTAGCCTTGTTGCCTCTTGGGGGATATGTTAAAATGGCGGGGATAATAGATGAAAGTATGGATACAACCGTTACACATGCACCAGATGAATTTATGAGCAAATCTTTATTATCTCAGGTGTTCGTCATGAGTGCTGGTGTGATCATGAATATTCTCTTGGCATTTTTTATTTATACCGGACTCTCTTATCATTTTGGTAAACCAATAGAAAATCCACCCCCGGTCGTGTCTCGACTTGTTGATGATATGCCTGCAAAAAATGCCGGTATTATTCCGGGTGATAAAATCATATCGGTTAATGGAGAACAGATAGATACATGGAAAGATATGGTGCACCATATTCACAACCTTCCCGAAAAGCTAATCATATTGGAAATCGACCGTCAGGGAGACCACATAACTAAAAGTTTTACAACCTCTTTCGATATTATTCACTCTGAAGCTGGACCAGATACAGTCGGAATTATCGGAATTTACCCGGAAATTCAGTATGCTGATATTAATTTTTTGGAGGCGAGTATAGTCGGATTTAGGTCAACATTAGTAGGATTTGATATGATTATAACCTCTCTTAAAATGCTGTTTTCAGGAGAGGCATCTTTTAAGGAATTAGGTGGTCCAATCATGATAGCACAGTTGGCAGGCGAAACTGCGCGAGCTGGAACTACATATTTACTATCATTTATGGCAATTATCAGCATTAATTTAGCATTCTTGAATATTCTACCAATTCCTGGATTAGATGGAGGTCATATTTTTTTGGCAGTAATTCAGGCAATTTTAGGGAGACCTCTCAGCATAAAAGCACGAATGATTTTTCAGCAGATTGGAATGGCTTTTCTTTTGCTTGTTATGGTTACCGTTTTATACAATGATATCGGCAGATTATTTACAAACTGAAGGATTTCAACATTAACTTCATGGTCCCATATTTTATCTTTACCAGTATTTGAACAGGGATTCTTCGTTTGTCATCGCTAAACCATATTGTCATATCCCCTTCATTTTTAAGGAGTGATTTCCCGCTTTTGAAAGGATTCACCACAAAACAATTAAAGCTCCCTGCCGGAACGGTTAATAATTCCAACTTATCTACTCGTAACTGAAAGTCTGTAAAAGTTCCATTGTCAAAGGTGATCATATTTAATTTTTCTCCTATAACAAGCGGTACTGTTCTTAAATAATAAAACAAAGAATATGGATCAAAAACGATGTCCCTAACCTGTATTGTGTCTTTATTGACAATGGCCAATCCTTTATCATAAAACAATTCTGTTTGTGTGGTTTTTCTGTAGCCACCTTGTCTGACAGATTTTTTTTGGCGCTGAAGATTTAGTCCGCTTGCATCAATCCAAGAGTCCACCTGATCTCGTATTTTAAATAATCTGTCTCCTAAGGGCCCTGTACGAGCAGAATATTGAATATGGTATGATCTTACGTTATTGATTGAATCAGTTGAAATAACTTTCAGTGAGGCCATCCCTGCGGGAATAAAATTGAATTTCGCAGTATAATTGAACACCTCTCCCTCCTTAAATGGAAAGTTGTCTTCCGAAAATGCTAAAGTAGAAAATAAATAAATAAATATTGTTAGTGTTTTAAAAATTAATTTACAATTCATCTTATTTTAGTTAAAGTTGTGTTTTTAAGTTTGTAAATGCTTGACCCTTTTGACCGCGGTAAAACTCCTTCATCTATTAGTAAATCTATTTCGTTTCGAAATTGTTTTATAATTTCGTCTGGATCATTAAGGGGTAGCTCTCCGGTTCGGTTTACGCTTGTAGTTGTAATGGGATAATTCAATGTTTTTACAAGTTTCTTTCCAAATGGGTGGTCTGGCATTCGAATACCAACCGATTCATCTGGTCCCAAAAGCTGTGGACATAACGCTCCCTTTCTTGCTTTGACTATGATGGTATTTGCACCACCAAAATGTTTAATAAAAACATCTTTTTCTTTATCAGTCAAATCAGAAATACAAAGAGCCATCTGAACATTACTCACGAGAACACTCATTGGTGCTTTTCGATTTTTAATTATATTAATTTTATCAATTGCTATCTTGTCTGAGGCATTACCACCAAATCCATATAAAGTGTCTGTAGGGTAAACAATAACTCCGCTGGAATTAATTATTTTGATTGCGCGAGCAATAGCTTCCGAAGATCCCGACAAAATTCTCTTATTCATTATTTAGGTGGCAGTGTTTTCCAGCGCTTGTGCCACCAAAAATATTGGTCGGGATGTTGGCGAATTTCATTTTCTAACATTTGAGTGTAAGCTTGTGTGAAGGTGAACGTGTCTGATAGTAACTCTTCAGGGATTTTCATGAATTTTATAAGAAATTGGTTGTAACCTTTTTTGCTACACACCGCAAAAACAGGGATTGATCCTTTTTGATGATAAAACAGAGCAGCTCCTTTTGGAGTAGAAGAAGGGATACCAAAAAACTTTACAAACACTCCCTTATGTCTGGCATCTTGATCGCTCACTAATCCTAAAATTTCTCCATTTTCAAGCACTTTGTTGAAACTATTAACTTGATCCTTCCTGAAAACATGTTTTATTCCGCTCCACTCTCTTTTTTTAATGAAGAAATGATGGGCTCCCTCATTCTTTTGTCTTTGTGCAATACCAGTTAATGGATAATTATTTTTTCCAAACCAAGCGACAATTCCTTCCCAAAACCCAAAATGACCAGTTATAAATAGTACTCCTCTTCTTTTACCTATGGCCTCATCTAGAATGTCTTTATTTTTTATCTCCATTTTTATCTGCTGGTAGGATTCAGGGAAACCAAGAAAGAATAGAAACTGTTCTATAAAAAAAGAATAAGATCTTTTTAAAGTTTGTAACTTAAAATCAATGGATTTATTCGGGAAAGCTCTATCAATGTTTTGAAGTGCAACTGATTTTCGTAAAGAAATATAGTGAAAAACAAATCCCCCTATTCTCTGAGCCCATATAGTTCTATCGCGCGGAGTTAACCTGCGAACAAAAAAACTCAGAAAAGTAAGTAGAAAAAAACAAATGCGTTCATTTAGTTTCATTGTGATGTCGTAGATTGTAAGAATCTAAGGTAAATTCTTCCATGGTAAAATTTCTTTTAATAACAACTTAATACTCCCAATGAATTTGAAATCTATTTTATTCATATTCTTGTCAATTTCAATATCAGTTGCAAAGGTGGTATATGTTGTTCCAATTCAGGGAACAATAGACCTGGGACTTCCCCCTTTTATTGAAAGGGTTATATCAAAAGCAGAGACCTCTGGTGCGGATGGTGTAATTTTTGATATTGACACGTTTGGAGGAAGAGTAGATGCTGCCACTCAAATAAAAGATGCAATATTGGACGCCGACCTGTTAACAGCTGCATTTATCAACCGTCGTGCAATTTCTGCTGGGGCACTTATATCTCTATCCTGTGAGAAAATTTATATAACAGGAGGAGGTACTATTGGCGCTGCAACAGCTGTGGATATGTCTGGCAAAAAAGGGTCAGAAAAGGTCATCAGTTACATGCGTGAAGAGATGGCGTCTACAGCAGAAAAAAGGGGCAGAAATATAGACATCGCTAAGGGAATGGTAGATGAAGACCTTTTTTTTACACACTTATTAGTAGATAGTGACTCTGTGTTAGTTGAAGATTTGGAGGGAAGAAAAGAAGGTAAACTCATTACCTTGACAACAGAGCAAGCAATCAAATATAATATAGCAGATGGTAAAACTGAGACTCTTAATGATTTATTAAAATTGTTGGGATTGGAAGACGCAGAAATTAGAAATGTAGATGTGAACTGGTCTGAAAACATCGTGCGGTTCTTAACTGACCCGGTTGTAGCATCACTGCTTATGACTTTTGGTTTTTTGGGGATTCTCTTTGAACTTCAGAGTCCTGGCTGGGGAATCCCAGGAACTTTTGGCGCTGTTTGTCTTACGCTGTCCTTGGGTGCCTCTACAATTGCCGAGCTTGCAACAATGACAGATTTGCTGATTGTTTTGGCAGGGTTAGCTCTACTGTTTATAGAAGGATTTTTAATCCCAGGGTTTGGATTTGCAGGGATAGCTGGAGTTTCTGTTTTAATATTTGGTATTTATAAATTGTTAATCCCTGAAATTCCGGTAGAAGAGGATGTTTACTCTCGCGCATTAGATGGAATGGTTATTGGAGTAGTTGGTGGTCTAATTGCTCTTATATTACTATTCCGATTAATGATAAAAACAAAATTCTGGAACAAACTCACTTCGCCCGGTGTTCAGAGCAAAGATGAAGGATATTCAGTTTCTATTGGATTAGAAGAATTTGTAGGAAAAACTGGAGAATCGACATCTGATTTACGACCTTCGGGATGGGTGATTATAAAGGATAAAAAAATATTCGTTGTAAGTGAAGGAGAGTATATACAAAAGGGAGAAAAAGTTTCTATTTTATCGGTGGATGGCAATAGAGTTGTTGTCCGTAAAGAAAGTTCTAATTTAAAGGAGTAACCCATGGCAACCTCATCTATCTTTCTGCTTGTATTTTTATTATTATTTCTTTTTCTATTATTTTATTTTGTTCCAGTTGGAATGTGGGTTCAGGGAGTGGTTAGTCTCGGATTAGGACGTATTACTATAATCGATTTAATTAGGATGAGGTTGAGAAAAATATCTCCGAGGCTTGTAGTTGACAATGTAATAAATTCTCATAAGGCAGGACTAATTCATATAAAAACTGATATGCTAGAAACCCACTACATGGCGGGAGGAAGTATCTCTAATGTGATACATGCTTTAATTGCAGCAGATAAAGCAAAAATCCCATTAGAATTTGAGACCGCAACCGCTATTGATCTAGCAGGGCGTGAAGTAAAAACAGCTGTTGAAACAAGTGTATATCCAAAAGTGATTGATGCCCCCAGAGATGGATTTCTATCTGCAGTTGCAAAGGATGGGATTGAATTAAAAGCAAGGGCAAGAGTTACAGTTCGAACAAACATACCAGGACTGGTTGGAGGTGCAACTGATGATACGATTATTGCTCGTGTTGGCGAAGGAATTGTTAGTGCAATAGGTTCTTCTTTAAATTATGGCGCAGTTCTCGAAAATCCTGATAATATATCACGTGCTGTGTTAAAAAAAGGTCTTGATGCAGGAACAGCCTTTGAAATATTATCTATTGATATTGCAGATTTGGATGTTGGGAAAAATATTGGAGCACAATTGCAAGCAGACCAAGCAGAAGCAGATTTGCGTGTTGCTCAAGCAAAAGCAGAAACACGCCGAGCCATGGCTGTTGCAGAAGAACAAGAGATGAAAGCACGAACCCAGAAAATGCGAGCTAAGGTTGTTGAATCTGAAGCTGAGGTCCCTTTAGCTATGTCTCAGGCATTTAGAGAGGGGAAGCTGGGTGTATTTGATTATGTAAATATGCGAAACATTCAAGCAGACACTTCCATGAGGGAGTCCATATCTACCGGTGAAAAAATAGAAACAGAAGACCACAGCAAAGAAGAGGACTAATTTATGGAAGGAATGGCCTATTGGATTTTTCTAGCTTTATTTTACTTGCTCTCAAGTATGATGAAGAAAAAGAAACAGCAAACCAAATTGAAGAAGACGGGTGAAGAAGAAAAAACAAATGGTTTGTTCTCTCAAACAGATGAGCTCTTCAAGTTTTTAAAGTTAGATGGAATGGCCACAGAAAAATCGGATCAAATAGTGGAATCTGAGCTAGATGAAGAACTGCTGTTTTATGGAGATGACCCTTCTCCTCCTCTTGATATTATTGATCGAGAATGGAAAGATGAAAGTGATGCAGACTTTTTTGATAGTGCTCCCCTACGTGAAAAAGAACTTAAATCAAATATAAAAAAATATCACAGGCTTGAAGTAGGGAAACTATCACGTCTATTTGAAAGGTCTCCCGAATCGGTGGTGGATAAAATAAAAAAAGAGCATTTAGGCAGTCCTAATAACCTTAGGTCAGCTGTTTTGCTAAAAGAAATCTTAGATAAGCCTAAGGCTCTAAGAAAAACAGCACGTTAACTCAGTTGGTTAAATATTTCTAGTACTTCAGACTGAAGGTCTTTTTCTGTAGTATTATTATTAATAACAAAGTCTGCCATTCTCACCTTTGTTTCGCAGGGCCACTGCAAATCTATTCTTCTTAGTATTTCTTCTCTGTTTAGATTGCCCCTTTTTATAGACCTTTCCATGCGTATAGATAACTTTGCTGTTACTACAATTACATAATCTAGGTGGGCATCCAACCCAGACTCATAAATTAATGCACCATCAACCATAAAAAAGGGGGCCTTATTTTTAGAACAAATCTTATCAAATTCCCTATCAATTTCTTCAAATATGTGGGGGTGAATAATTGAGTTTAAATTGGACTGGTGGTATTCATCCTGAAAGCTAACTCTCGCAAGTTTACCTCGGTCAATTTTGCCATAAATATCCAAAATATCTGTTCCAAATTCAGCCATTAAATCATTTTGAATGACTGCAGATGTATTTAAAAGGTTTTTTGCTATTATGTCTGCATCAAAAACATGTACACCCATTTTCCTAAATAAATTTGCGGCAGCACTTTTACCTACTCCTATCCCCCCTGTAATTCCATTTTTTAGCATTACTGTTGTAAAATTTTAATTATTCGTTCTGTTATTTTTGGGATTTCACCAATACCATTTACTTCTTTAACCAACCCTGTTTTTTGATAGTAATTTACCAGAGGGGCTGTTTGCTCCCAATAGATTTTCTGCCTACGTAATATAATTTCAGGTGTGTCATCACTTCTACCAGAATCTATACCTCTCAGAACAAGCCGGTTTACCAGCTCTTCTTTATCGGCTGTAAGGCTAACCACTGCATTTAAATCATGTTGAATTTGATCAAGAATTTGATCTAACCCTTCTGCTTGAGGAATGGTACGAGGGAATCCATCCAAAAGATATCCAGGAATACAGTCTTTTTGGGATAATCGTTGTTCCATCATTTTTAAAAGTATCGAATCTGGAACTAATCTCCCCGCATCCAAATATGTCTGGGCCTTTCTACCTATTTCTGATTCAGATTTTACCTCGCTTCTTAAAATTTCTCCCGTCGAAAAATGAAGAATATTAAAATATTTTTTAAGCCGGTTGGCTTGCGTTCCTTTTCCTACCCCTGGAGGACCTAGTAAAATCAGCCTCATTATTGTAATCTTTCTCTAAATAAGTATTCCAGCAATTGTTGCAGTCAACCAAGATGCCAATGCGCCGCCAATCATCGCTTTCAAGGCAAGTTTTGCCAAGTCCTTTCTTCTTTTAGGTGCAATACTACCTATTCCACCTATTTGAATTCCTATAGAACCAAAATTTGCAAAACCACACAGTGCATAACTTGCAATTATGGCAGTTCTCTCTGAAACTGCTCCTTCTAATCTTAAATCCTTGAGATTACTATAAGCAATTAATTCTGTAAAAATTAATTTTTCTCCCATCAAAACACCCATAATTCCAGCTTCTTCCCATGGAACACCCATTGTCCATGCAAGCGGTTTAAACACAAATCCAAAAATCAATTCCAGTGACAACCCTGCAAAACCAAGAAGATAATTAATTAATGCAATTATGGACACAAAAGCTACAATCATAGCTGCAACATTAGCAGCTAATTTCATCCCAGCAGTAGCCCCACGCGATAAGGCCTCCAGTGCGTTGTCATCTGTTTTTGGTATTGATATATTAACTTCACCCAATGTCTCAGACTTTTCTGTTTCAGGATGAATTATTTTTGCTATAACCATTGCCGCTGGTGCACTCATAATTGAAGCTGCCAATAAATGACCTGCAATCCCCGGAATATCACCCAATATTGATACATAGATAGCCATAACACCACCCGCTATTGTCGCAAATCCTCCTGTCATCACCACCATAAGTTCAGATTGGGTCATCGAGTGAACAAACGGTTTCACAACAAGCGGTGCTTCAGTTTGTCCAACAAAAATATTTGCAGAAATACTGAGAGTTTCGGACCCGCTGGTACCCATTGTTTTCTGCATTATCCTCGCAATCCATTTTACTAAAATTTGAATTATACCAAAATGATACATTACAGCCATTAATGATGAGAAAAAGATAATGGTCGGCAATGCACGGAATGCAAAATTAACCAATGCAGCATGAAATCCTACATCTGAAATAAAGGACTTAAAAAGAAAATCACTTCCAGCGTCTGAAAAACTTATGAGTTTTTTTACTGCTTTATCAAAAAAACTAAAAAATGGGGGGCCTATCGGAGTTTTTAAAATTATAAGTGCCAAAAACATCTGAAGACTCAAGCCCCATGCGGCAATCCTTAGATTTATATTACGGCGATTATTAGATAAGATAAATGCAGTACCGAGGATCACAAAAACTCCAATAATCCCTGTGAATTGATTCATGTAATACTCTCAGGGTAAACATAGCAACTTCTGCATCGTGCTTCGTAAATATCTGTTTCTCCAAGAACGATTTGTTGAGTTTCTTTTGAAGTTCTTTGAGTGTATGAGGCTGGCTTTCCACATTGGACACAGATAGCTCTTAATTTATCCAAAAAGTCTGCTTCACACATAAGGGCAGGCATAGCACCAAAAGGTTTCCCCTGGTAATCTGTATCTAGTCCAGCTACGATAACTCTTTTCTTTTTATGTGCAAGGGTTTTACATATATCAGTAATCTTGTCTGGGAAAAATTGAGCCTCGTCGATTCCAACCACCTCTGCATCATCCGCCATAGTTATAATTTCTTTAACATCTTTTATTAAAAATGATTCTAATTTCAAATTATTATGAGATACAATGTGATTCTCGCTGTATCGTTCATCAATGTGAGGTTTGAATATTTTTGTTTGCATACGAGCTATTTGAGCTCTGCGTAGACGTCTGATCAGTTCTTCAGTCTTTCCACTAAACATACAACCGCAAATCACCTCTATCCAACCTGATTCAGCTGATTTATTGCTCATATTTTCTCATCTTTATAATTAACAGTTTTCTAATTTACTCTTACTAAATGCATTAGGAAGTAATTCTTTACTTGATGTTTTTGTTATTCCATTTTCATTGTCTATTATTAGAACGGGAATATTTTCACATAATTCCCAAATAACCTGTCTACATGCACCACAGGGGAATCCTCCATTTTTACTTGCTACTGCAATTGCATTAAAGGAGGTGTACCCTTTTGATATAGCGTTATACAGTGCAACCCGTTCTGCACAAGTGGTCAATCCGTAACTTGCAGATTCCACATTGCAACCGCCAATAATCTTTCCGCCTTCAACTTCAACGGATGCACCAACAGTGTATTTTGAAAATGGAGCATACGCTTTTTCGCGCATTTTATTTGCAATTTTTATCAGTTTTTCATTATTCATGATTTATGCAATACGAAATGTACGAAATAATTTTTGTCCGCATACACCAACTACGAAACCCCCAATATGTGCAAACCAGGCAACACCACCGGTGGTATCCAGCCCCAAAGTACCTAGCCCATTACTTAATTGCATAAAAAACCAAACCCCCAATACTATTTGCGCTGGCACCTGAACGGTTGTGATAAATATAAACATAATAAAAACGTGTACCCGGGCTTTAGGATACATCATCATATATGCGCCCAACACCCCTGCTATTGCCCCGCTAGCGCCTACCATTGGAATTTGAGACGAAGAGTTTATTATTACTTGACTCAACGCAGCAACAATACCACAAACAAGATAAAATATAAAATATCGAAAATGCCCTAATGCACTTTCTACATTGTCACCAAATATCCATAAAAACCACATGTTCCCTGCAATATGGGCAATGCCACCATGGATAAACATAGAGGTGAAGATATCAAAAACAGAAAAATGAGCAGGAATAAGACCAAAAGCATAGATAAAAGTCACTCCTGATTTAGGATATGAAATTTCCAATCCTATTTGAAATAGATGTATAAATATGTTTACAGCAAGAATACCATAGGTAACATAGGGAATCAGAATTCGAGGATTGTCGTCTTTATATGGAAAAAACATAGACTCTTTTTATCAAATTTACTTTAGCGCAAAAGGGATTTTATAAAGAATTAAATGTAATGACCTATCAATTTACTGTAAAATGGAGCGTGAATTCCATTTTATTACCAACGTTATCTTTTGCGTTTATATTGGCAGCGTAGGTCCCGCTAGTTAATGGGCTTTGAAATCTATAAGATAGTTTTTTCTTGATTGGCTGATAGGCACAATATAGATTATTTCCATTCAGAATTATATTCAATGCCTCTTCGGTAGGTTTAATTCCAGAAAGGTTATCATTCAATACACATTCAATTGAGAAGATTTCACCAAAATCATATGAGTGCCCTTGTGATGGATAAATATTTATAATTTCTGGAGGAACTGTATCTTGTAGCACTGTGAAGACTCCAAGATCAGATGCCTCGGCAGATATTATTGATGAACCTGTTAATCTTTTTCCCTGAAATTGCCAATCACCCCTCTTGAAATTATATTTATATAAACCCAAACCAGTTAGTTGGCTTTGATGTTGGTTTAGATTAACTCTTATAATCGCAGGGTTTTTTAACGGAAGATTCCAGGGCTCAATTTTATAAATACTCAAAATTGGAAGTTTAAATTTAGTATTAAATAATTGTTCGTTTTTTTCTATCCACAACATTGATGTATCATAAAGAGTAGAGTCTGTGATTTGAACAGTAAATAGGCCATCATATGATTTTAAATCAGACTGTGATGTTGGGTATATGACCTTAGATTTGATTTTAAATTGATATGGGTGGGGTTCTCTTTGAATTAACACACTTTCCATGTTTTTAAAGTTTTCAAAAGGTATCAATCTACTGTAATAAGTTTGAGGAGAGCTTTGGATTAAATCGAAGCTACTTTTATCACCATTTTGAATAAAAAAAACCTCTTTAACCATATTTTTATTTTCCAAGTCTTTATATTCAACAAACAAGCCACCTGGACTGTATAAAATATTTAAGTGTGAGTAGATAGATAAAGTTGGTTCTCTGTGGAGCCAAACTCGAGAGGTTTGCATTGTTTCCCTTTCTGTTTTTCCCCATATAATTTGTCCATTTAGAGTAGAAATATTACCTGAAACATCTGTAACCTTAAGTTGGACATTGTAAACTCCAGGAGATAAAGATATATGGCCTGTTTTATTTTTATTTTCTAATAAAAAAGGAGAATTATCAGATAAAAATAAATTATGATAAGTTATTCCATCTGAACCTCCAAAAAAACGGTTTTCAACGGAATTCATATAGCCTGATTGTTCAAAGCTTAATGAGTCATAAGAAAATTCGAAAAATAAAGAGTCATTAATATATAATTCTATTTTATAAAACTGGTATCTGTTCCAGCTGTATTGAATTTTATCTTCAACATTTACTGCAATGCCAATCGTTCCATTATCACAATAGATCGCATCTCCAATCCAATGTTTTCCTGTGTCACCCTGCTTGACCGATAATTCCATTGGAATAGGAAGCCCATTTATTATAGTATTTGGCCTAAGCGGAAAAACAGTAACCCCTTTTATCTCCGGATAAACAGAATCAGGAAATGAATATTTTTGTTTTAAAGGATTTGATGTTTTACCATTTTTTTCCCTTATTTCGAAATGGAGGTGAGTGGCAAAGGATGACCCAGTATTTCCTGTATAGCCAATTATGTCACCTTTTTTAAATCGGAATGCTGTGCTATCAAAATAGCTGTTTGTATGATATGTGTTTAACTTTTCTTGTCGTTTATAAAGCTCTGTTTCTAAGTCTTCAGTGAACACACTCAGATGTCCGTAAACAGCAGTGCGTTCGTCTGTCGTCCTTAAATACAGGGCTTTCCCATAGCCATTGTAATTTGTGACCATTCTAGAGATGAACCCATCTTGAATTGCATAAACTTCAAACCCCTCTTTCCCATGTGTTTTTATATCAATTCCCATGTGAAATCGATCTCCTCTAAATTCTCCAAAATTGGAAGACAACTTACGACTGGCATTGGTAGGCCATATAATCTCTGCAGCTAGCTGTGAACCGAAAGCGACAGTGAGAGCGATTATTTTCAACAAAGTTACCATGAACGTATCTAAATTTGTTTAGAGATTAATAAGTCTCTAAAATATAGGTTAAAATGAAAGAGGCTTTTGTAAAGCCTGTTTCATTCTGGATTTTTTTTAAGTTAATAGCTAGTTTGTTTTTGTTTAATTTTTTTTAATTCATTTTTTAATGATTCAATTTCTTCCTTCAGCTCATTTAACTCTTTTCGCAACAAGTCATCATCTAAAATAAAAAAATCTTCCTCAAACTCTCCATCAAAGTTTGGTTTTCTAAATTTTTCGACTCTTTTCTTTTTGTTAAAATAATAATCAGCAAACTTGCTGCGAAAGTCAACTTGGGATGCTTTGCTCCTCTCACCTAGAACTATATCAATTGTTTTAGCACGACCTTTTCTTATAACCTTAACTTTTATTTCATCTTCTGGCTCAAATTCCCTTACGGTAGTGATTAGGTCTTGAGAATCCCAAATTTCATCTTTATTTATTGTGACTATAACATCTCCTGCCTTTAGTCCCGCACTTTCAGCGGGACTATCTTCCACAACCTCAGAAATCAGAACTCCCAAATCAGATTTTACTTTAAAATATTCACGGAGCTGGTCTGAAATATCCTCGCAGTTAACTCCAAGAAATGTAACCCCCTCATAAGTTTTTGAGTAATAATTATCAAAAATGGAATCTAAATGAATATCAATATCCAAATCATCCACCAGGTTTTTGATTGCATCTAGCTCTACAACATCCTTTAGCTCCACTTCGTAGGTGTTTATTTCCCCTCCTTCTTTAACG
>CAXRJK010000100.1:0-11729 GCA_964230865.1 Winogradskyella sp. | reverse complement strand
CCCTCAATGCATAAATTAACAAATCCAAATCCTGCTGATTGTTATACACATTAACCGAATATCTTAACAAAGTTTTCCCTTTCCATTTAAAAATAGGAACCTCAATAGAAAACTCCTCAAGCAAATTTTTCTTTAATTTTTTCTCATCTTCGGTATTAATCTCAATACTTGCCATCTGTCCTAACCATTCTTCATTATTTGGAGACAGATGATCCAGTTCAAAGTATTCTTCCAGGCGACTTCGGGTTTCTCTCACCTGCCATCTGCATTTCTTAATGAGCTCATCCCAATTATTTTTCAATTGAAATTCTATGGCATCAGGAACAGACAAAAAAGCACTCAGGTCTCGTGTCCCCTGCCATTGATTTTCAAGCAAGAAAGTAGAATCAGATGGATCAACACCTTCGTTTCCCCAACTGGTTATTAGTGGTTTAATTTTTTCCTGAAATGATTTTCGCACATATAGAAAAGAAGACCCTTTGGGAGCACAAAGCCATTTGTGACAAGCACCTACATATACATCTGGGTCAATTTCTGAAATTGTTAACGGCACATGCCCCGGGACATGTGCTCCATCTATGATTGTAATAATCCCATTTTCCCTGGCTTTCTTACAAATCTCATAAACCGGAAAAATCAATGCTGTGGAACTAGTAATATGACTCATAAATATCACTTTAGTATTTTGTGAGATTCCACTTAAAAAATGATTTGTGAACTCCTCATGGGTTGAACATGGCAGAGGAATATCTCTTTGAATAAAATGGGTTTTTGTTTCTTGACTAAACCTGTTCCAACCACGAATCAATGCTCCATATTCGTGGTCTGTAGATAGGATTTCATCCTTCTGATTTAAATGAAGGCTGTTCATTACTGTATTTATACCAGTTGTGGGATTGGGAACAAAAAAAAGATCATTACCTTCACAACCAATATAAGTTCCCAATCTATTACGGGCAGTTTCTAAATGAGCGTAAATATCCTCTCCCATGAACTGAACCGGCTGTAGTTCTAATTCCTTTTGCCAGTACTGATATTTATCAAACACCGGCCTAGGGCATGCACCAAATGATCCGTGGTTTAAAAAAGTTACATCTGGGGAAAGCATAAAAGAATTTTTCATAAACAAAATTATTTCGCCAAAGCTCCCATGGGATCCCAAGGAGGCAGTTTAACTGGTTTTCTTTTATATATTTCCATTTCCTCATCGGTTAAGTATTGTTTATGAACAACAACCTCATAATTATATTCGTCAAACCATTTATCTGTCATAATATCATATCCCTTATCGCTTCGTTTATTGCCCCAACTGTTTTCCACCCTCCATTTTCTAGGGTTATTTTTTGAATCTAAGTCCACCCCAGTAAACAGCATTGCATGGGTCATTTGGCTATCTCCATATTCAAGGCGATCTGCTTTTGTCATTGGAAAATCTGTTCCATAAAATAGATCAAAATCAAACAAATCTATATCCATTACCCCAAGATTCCGATGGAAATGTTTTCCCACATCACATCCAAACCAAACTGGATTATCATCTTTGATGGATGAAACAGCCGTTTCTTTTAATCGCTTTGAGGGTAAGTTTAAATATCTAATTATTTCACCATCTAATACATTGCCAAGATATTCAACCGTATATATTTCATTATAAATTTTATCTGTCATAGGGCAATTAATCAGGCAAACATATTCATTTAAATTAATGGATACATGTTCATTGTAAAACTTTTTTGGTGTAAGATTTTCAAATCTAATAAAATTCTTTTTTTTATCTCTTATCTGCCAATCAAAGCTTTTGGGTGGGCTTCCTAAATGTATTGTAAGAAGGCGGTACACAATTTCTAGCATTTCAGCTTTAAGCAAACGAAGGTCCTCCAATGTTGCTCCTTTTTTAAAAGCACCCCTTAAGGTTATAGCATACTCGCGGAGCTTTCGTGTTATCATTCGATTCATTCGCATGGATTTACTACTCTGAAATGTTTCAGGCATTTCTGATTTTGGGACGACACCGTACTTATGAATTAGATTAATAAACATATGCCATTGACCTCCATCCTGGATCGGATTAGAAACAAGATGCATCAATAATCTTCCGTTTCTTGGTTCATTGACGGTTGTAATAATATTCTCTAAAAAATAATTGGATTTTTCGAGTTTATCCCAAAACATAAAATAGCTCTGACTGAATTCAAAATTTTTCAGATTATATTTTCTGCCTAGATAAATACGTAATAAATTTAATCCAGCAAACCCCCAGCACCTTCCACTAGATTTTTGATTGGTTACTGGCATTTCCCCCGAAACTATATCTGAAAATGTATGATCAATTTTACGATAGATATCCCAATCTATGGTAAGATCCTCTATATCATTTCGTACTGTAGTGTTTCTTGCTAAACGAAGGAGTGCGTCATTTTTTGATTGTTTACTAAACTCCTTGATTAACTTGGATGAAATATATTTTTTCATGAATCAATCCCTAATTAGTTATAAAATATGAAATAACAAATTGAAGATAATTTGCTAATTATTGTTTTAGATATATTTTAAAGTACCATTAAATCTCTAGAGGTTTTGTTTAAGATCTCACATCCATCATTTTCAATAATAATATCATCTTCTATTCGAACTCCACCCCATCCAGGGAGATAAATCCCGGGTTCAACCGTTATCACATTATTCTTTTGAAGAATTTGATTGCTTAACTTACTAAGGCGGGGTTGAGTGTGAATTTCTAACCCCAATCCATGCCCTGTCCCATGATTAAAGTAATCTCCGTAACCTTTTTCTCCGATAATACTCCTGGGTATAGAATCCATCTCCTTGCATGACATGCCTGCTTTTGCGGATGAAACTGCTGTTTCCTGAGCTTCCTTTACAATGCTGTAAATCTCTTTATGTTTTTCAGTTGCCTCACCAATCACGGGTGTTCTAGTCATATCTGCATGATATCCAGCATATTTAGCGGCAGCATCAATAACAATAAAATCACCCTTTTTAAATTCACGGGCAGATGGAATAGCATGAGGCAATGCACTGTTTGGTCCTCCAGCAACAATCGGAGGGTAAGCTTCTCCATCAGCTTCTCGGCGATAAAACATAACAAGTCTGTTTGCTATTTCTTTTTCAGTAGTTCCTATTTTTAAATATGGTATAATTTCCTCATAGGCCGCATCAGTAATCTCCACTGCAGTTCGAATGGCATTTAATTCTACTTCATCCTTCACTGATTGCAAATCTTCCAAAATTCCTTTTGTATTCACCCAATCTGTTTTAGAAAAAAGGCCTAGCAATATATCATATTGTGAAACTGATAAATGATCTCCTTCAAACCCCAGCTTTAAATCCTTTGGAACAAGGTTCCTTTTTTTTGCTCCCATAAGCTCAAGATGGGATAAGTTTTCAATTATACAGGAAAAACCAGAGACCTGATCTTTCGATTGCTCTGCATACCTCCCATCTGAGATGAAAAATTGCTGATTTGGAAGGACAAGGCAGGTAGCAGCTGACCCTGTGAATCCACAAATGTATCGAATGTTTGTTAAATTTGTAATCAAGATACCATCTAAACCTTGACTATTCAACACAGATTTTAAATTTTCCTGACGGGTAGAGTAGAGAGATGAGTTCATTTTATTAAAGTTTAGTTGTTTGAATGAAGTTTTTCGGTAATTCTTTTATGATATTTTTCTATTCTATTATCATCTGTTTTTTTTTCTTTAAGTATTTCTAATATATCTATAGCCTGGAGATAAAGCCCTTGATTTTCCAAAATATCTACTAGGGTGAACGTTGCTAATTTAGAACTAACATTCAATGGCCTAAATTCAGAAGAAGAAATCACAGTACTGCTTTTTTTTGTTTTGCTTATCTTCTTCCTAGTAAATGTTTTTTCCTTATGAGATTCTGGATAAAAATCAAACTTTTTATATTTTTT
Source organism: Winogradskyella sp. (assembly GCA_964230865.1). Classification (GTDB taxonomy): domain Bacteria; phylum Fidelibacterota; class Marinisomatia; order Marinisomatales; family AB-629-J13; genus AB-629-J13. Next base: position 7,789 of record CAXRJK010000100.1, on the reverse strand, counting down.
TCTTGTTGCACGTATTGTATTAGATGAACGTTTTAAAACTTCTTGGGCTTTTGTCAATAGATTTAATCCTTCAGGGTAAATAGAATGAAACTTTAGCATATTTTTTAAAATATTTTCAGCAGATTTAGTTTTTTTTAATTTCATTCGAATCTGAGCTAATTTGAAAAGACCATCTGGGTGATTTGGATGGTGTTTAAGTCCATTAGTACAAATCTCTTCAGCTTTATTAAAATCCTTATCTTTTAAATACAGATTCGCAATTAATGGGAATTGAATTGACCCCGGATTTTCTTCCATAAATTTATTCAATTCCAGTTTATTGGAAATTTCCATTATCTTCTATTTATCCCTACCCACTCGGTGATGTATTCAATAGTATCCTGTACGGGAGTTCCTGGACCAAACAATTTCCCAACCCCACCCTGGGATAAGAACTCCATATCTTTAGGAGGGATAATACCTCCTCCAGTCAAAAGTACATCTTTCAATCCCTTTTCATCCATAAGTTTTTTTACACGTGGGAAAATAGTCATATGTGCATTATTTAAACTAGAGATAGCAATAACATCTGCATCCTCCTGCAATGCAGCAGAAACAATCATTTCTGGAGTTTGACGAAGTCCAAGGTAAATTACTTCCATTCCAGCATCTCTGTACGCGGAGGCTAACACCTTTATTCCCCGGTCATGTCCATCTAGCCCAGGTTTGGCCATTATGATTCTGATTTTACGTTTCATCTACAAATTCAATTAATTTTAATATTAAAATTACAATGAGTTTCTTTAAAAATAAAAAATGACATGGTTTTATTCTGAATGATACAATTACTTGCTATCAAAAACAAATGTCACAGGCCCCTCATTAACCAAGCTGACAGACATTGTAGCTCCAAATTCACCTGTTTCAATAGGGATTCCCTTTTGGGCTAGTTCTTTGATAAACTCCTCGTAAAAATATTTTCCTGTCTCAGAAGATGCAGCGCGAACAAAACTAGGACGCCTTCCTTTTTTCCAGTCGCCGCAAAGTGTAAACTGACTTATAACTAAGGCGAAACCGTTTACATCTTTAATGGAAAGATTCATTTTCCCGTTTTTATCATTGAATATTCTAAATCCTGCTATTTTATCTATAAGATATATAACATCCTCTTTTGTATCATTTTTCATTACTCCTAATAGGATTACCAATCCTTTTTGGATTGCTCCTGATACATTTCCATTTATTTTGACTTCTCCGCTAGAAACTCTTTGTAAAACTGCAATCATTCTATCCAGATATTCTTTCCGCCGAAAATATCTTTCAATTTTTCATAAAATATGCTATCAGTAGAAACACGAATATTATGAGCTAATATTTTTTGATATCTTCCATTTTTTGCGATATGAAATACCAAACGTGTATCACCCTTATATTTTTTTGCTATTTGGTAAAGCTCATCAATGTTTTTAGAGTATATAAGATTAGGCTCTATTAAAATATTTAGATTTTTAGAAAACTGTTCACTGACCTTATCAAGAGCCACAATTTGTTCAGCAAGCATCTTTATGTGTACTTTTTCTGAACTATCTTCTGGATTTCCTGAGACAAAAATTATATTTCCTTCCTTAATCAACTCTCTCTGCCTAGAAAAAATATCATTAAAAACAATAATCTCAGCTTGTCCTCCAATGCAGTCCATGTTCAACCGTACCCATTCATTCCCATTTTTATCGTAATTACGATTAACATTTTCAATTAGACCTCCTAAGCGAAATGATTTTCTTAAAGATCTCTTTATCTCTTCTGTAAAATCAAAAGTTGCATATTTCTCTATAATGTCCGCATGCTTTAACAGTGGATGACCAGACACATATGTTCCTAACACTTCTTTTTCAAATGCTAACAATTGTCTTTCAGTCCAAGGATCTTTTTCTTGAAGTTCTGGTTCCTTTACAGTTGAAACAAATCCATCAGTTCCACCGAAAATATCCACTTGATCCATATTTTTGTTGTCTTGTATCCTTTGACCATATTTTATGCAATCATCAACTGAAGAAAACAGCTGAGATCTTTTTCCAGGAAAACAATCGAAGGCACCCCCCTTTATTAGGCTTTCAATCACTTTTCTATTTAATCCGGCTGATCCAACTCTTGAGCAAAAATCAAAGATTGATAAAAATTTTCCCTGTTTTTCTCTTTCAGAAATAATTTTATTCAAAGCGGATGATCCCACGTTCTTTATGGCTTTCAATCCATAGGAAATACTTTGACTATCAATAGGTTTAAATTCAACTTCAGATATATTAATATCAGGTGGATGAACCTGAATGTTTAATTTTCTACACTCATTTATTAATCCAACAATCCGATTTGTATCTGACATAAAACTTGTAAGATTTGCTGACATAAACTCAGCCGGATAATGTGTTTTCAGCCAGCCAGTTTGGTAAGCAATGTAAGCATAAGCTGTTGAATGACTTTTGTTAAATCCATACTCAGCAAATTTCTCTATAAGAATGAAAATTGATTTTGCTTTTGAAATGCTTATTTTTTGTTTTTTTGCACCATCAATAAAATCTTTTTCCATCCTTTTCATCAATGATGAATCTTTTTTCCCCATAGCTCTTCTCATCAAATCCGCAGCGGCTAATGAAAACCCTGCAATCTGATTGGCAATTTGCATAACCTGTTCCTGATATACAATGATCCCATGAGTTTCTTTTAGTATAGGTTCCAATTCAGGGTGCATATAATCAATCGTGTTTCTACCTTTTTTACGTTTAATAAAATCATTGATATTATCCATAGGGCCTGGTCTATACAGTGCATTCATTGCAATTAAATCTTCTATACATGTAGGCTTAAGTTTTTTTAAAAACTCTCGCATTCCCGCAGATTCAAATTGAAAAATACCAACTGTTAGTCCATTGGCAAATAAATCATATACTTTTTTATCATCTAATGAGATTGATTGAATGTTTACTTTTTTATGCCCTTTTTCTATGAGTTCCAAAGTTCTTTCAATCACAGTTAGGTTCCGGAGTCCCAAAAAATCCATTTTCAAAAGCCCTAACTTTTCCAAACACTTCATATCATACTGACTAGTAATGTCTCCTTTTGATGATTTATATAATGGTATAAATTCGGTAAGATCTCCTGGAGCAATAACTACGCCTGCTGCATGAGTGGAAGCATGTCGATTAACTCCTTCTAATATCAAAGAATGATCAATTAATTCTTTGTATTCACCATCTGCTAATTTTTTGAATTCAGGGTTTTTTTTCAACGCTGCTTTTAGAGAGATATTTAGTTCATCAGGAATTTGTTTGGCAATTTTATCCACCACTCCAAACGAGTATCCCATAACCCGCCCAACGTCCTTTACAACTTGACGTGCTTTCATCTTTCCAAACGTAATGATTTGAGTAACAGATTCATCTCCATATTTACCCTTTATATATTTAATGACTTCCCCACGCCGTTCATAACAGAAATCGATATCAATATCTGGTAGGCTAACTCGTTCAGGATTCAAAAAGCGTTCAAACAATAAGTTATGTTTCAAGGGATCTATTGTAGTAATACCTAATGCATAAGCAACTAAACTGCCTGCAGCAGAACCTCTCCCTGGACCTACTGGGATTTGATTCTTTTTTGCATATGAAACAAAATCAGCTGTAATTAAAAAATAGCCTGAAAATCCCATCTGATTTATCACTGAAAGTTCATATTTCAAGCGTTTCTCAAGTTTTGGAGTTATTTCAGGATATAGTTCGCTCAGCCCTTTTATACACTGTGATTTAAGATAGGAATTAGGATTTTTCTCTACAGATTCATTTGGAATTTTAAAAACAGGTAGGTGATAGGTATCAAAATCTAATTGTAAATTACATTGTTCAGAAATTTCAAGTGTAGCATCACATGCCTCTGGCAAATCTTCAAAAAGTTTCCTCATTTCTTTAGGTGTGCGGAGATAAAACTCTTTAGGTGTATACCGCATCCGTTTTTCATCACTCTTTAAAGAATTGCTCTGAAGACAAATAAGTGTGTCATGAGAATCCCAATGAGTCTTACGGGTATAATGCACATCATTTGTTGCTACATATTTAATTCCCATATGCTTAGCCAATTCAAGGTTTTTCTCATAAGCATAATCTTCTTTCATCCCATGGCGCTGAATCTCGATATAAAAATTATCCTTTCCAAATATATCCAAATACTCTTCAACCGTACGTTGTGCTTCAAGGTCCTTTCCATTCATATGGAGACTAGTTATTTCTCCATTAAGGCAAGCTGAAAGACCAATAATGCCATCTGAATAATTCCTTAAAATTTCTTTATCCATTCTAGGTTTATAATAAAATCCATCTAGAAAAGAAGAGGAAGACAGTTTCATGAGGTTTTTATACCCTTGAAGATTTTTACATAATAAGATGATATGGAATGTTCTTTGGCGAAATTCTTGAGAAGCCCCTCGTTCAATTCTACTCCCTTTCCCTACTATATAAGCTTCCATACCAATAATTGGCTTAATCCCTCTTTTTTTACATTCCATATAAAAGTCAACCGCACCAAATAAATTCCCATGATCTGTTAAAGCAACTGAATTCATCCCTAACTCTTTAGTTCTAGCCACCATTTGTTTTATGGGTTGAGCCCCATCTAACAAGCTGTAATCTGAATGATTATGAAGGTGAACGAAATCAGCACCCATAAGTCGCTCCAACATGAATTGATATAATTCCCATTATGGTTGCTATTTTAAGCAACACTGAAGACTTTTTAGCTGTTAAAATAGTAGGGGATAACATGAATAAAACTACTACTAATGTCAAAGGTAACTCAACTCCCAAGGTAAGTGGTATGAGATAATACCAAGAGTAATAATTTACAAAATATGGGATAAGAGATAATACTCCAGTCACTAAAGCCAAAAATATTACCAAGTGTATACTTTTTTCCAATCCAAAAACAATAGGCATTGTTCGCAATCCGGATTTATTATCACCCACATAATCTTCTATATCTTTTGTCAGCTCTCGAACAAAGGTAAGAAAAAATGCAAGGGTTGCAGGAATAATCATTGGGTAAACATTTCCAAAAGCAAATCCACAAAATAAAAAAGTCAATCCCAACAAAAATGATATTAACAAATTTCCTAATAGAGGCTTTGATTTAAACTTCATGGAGTAAAGTATTATAGCTGGAACAGCAATGAATAGTGCTATTAATATCGCTTGTACAGGTAAAAATAAACAGAACACTACTCCGGTCAAAATTAAGAAGATAAAATAGTTTTTTGCTGCCCTCATTGAAATATATCCGCAAACAATCGGTCTATATGGTTTGTTTATTGTGTCAGTACTTATATCTCGGATATCATTGAATGTGTTAGCTCCTCCAATGAATAAAACAACCGTCATAATAGTATAGACTAAAAGTGGAATATTTTGGAGTTCATTAAGAATATCAGCACATATAAGAACGGTAATAACAGAGATAACTATATTAATTGGACGGAGGATACAAACATAGCCTTCAATCACTTTCATTCGTTTTTTGCTATGAGTACTCTAGGATGATTTGAATAATCTTTTTTCAATAGTGCTCTAATATTATTTTTTTCGAATATATCTAAAACTTTATATGGATGTTTTCTGTTTCCAACCTCCAAAATCATATAACCCTGTTTTTTTACAAGAGAAGAAATATTTTCGGCAAAATATCTATAAAAGACTAACCCGTCTTCATTATCAGTCAGTGATTGATGTGGGTCATGATTCAAAACTTCAGGCATTAATGATTTTAGGTCATTTTTTGGAATGTAAGGTGGATTTGAAACCAGAATATCATAGGTCTGAGTTAGCTTATCAAGCAAAATATTCTTTCTCTTAATTTGAATATTTTCTAAGTTGTGGAACTCTGCATTATCTATCGCAGATTTTATTGCCTTACGGGAAATATCGATGCAAGTTACAAAAGATTTTGGTAGCCTTTTTGCCAGTATAACTCCAATACAGCCTGTACCTGTCCCAACATCTAAAACAGAAATCTGTTTAAAGGAAGAAGTAATATTCAAAACCTCATCAATCAATCGTTCTGTTTCGGGTCTAGGAATAAAAACGCCAGGACTTACATTAATGTTAAGACCATAAAATTCAGTATGTCCAATGATTTTTTGAATTGGTTCCTTATTTATTCTACGTTGAATCCAATTTTCAAAAACTGTAAGTTTCTTATTAGAAATTTTTATAGAGGGACTACAAATTATTTTACTTAGTGGGAAGTTTAACAAACTGGATACCATCCAAAGTACTTCCTTGCGATAATTTTCAATACAATTACGGTTTAATACCATTTCTCCCCAAGAAATCATTTCCGGAAGGGTGAGAGTAAAGATATCCGAAGATTTCATTATAATTTCATTCCGATCAATTGCTCCTGCTGTTCAGCCAACTGAAGCTGTTCAATTAGAGTAGCTAGCTCTCCATTCATTAAATTTTCAAGATCATAAGATGTATAATTTATACGATGATCTGTCATCCTGTTTTGAGGGAAATTATAGGTACGTATTTTCGCTGATCTATCTCCAGTTGAAACTAAAGAACGTCGAGTTTCTGCCCGTTCATTTGCTAATCTTTCTTCTTCAAATGCAAGTAGTCTTGAGCGGAGTACTTTCATTGCTGCTGTCCTGTTCTTATGTTGAGATTTTTCATCTTGACAAGTGACAACAACCCCTGTCGGCAAATGAGTGATTCGTATTGCGGATTCTGTTTTATTAACGTGCTGACCCCCAGCACCGCTGGCACGAAATGTATCTATTTTTAAATCTTCGTCTCGAATATCTATATCTGCCTCTTCAGCTTCCGGTAGGACAGCAACTGTTGCGGCTGAAGTATGAAGTCGCCCACTAGCTTCTGTTTTAGGTACTCTTTGTACTCTATGGACACCACTTTCAAATTTTAATAGCCCATATGCACCCTCTCCATTTAGGGAAAAGATAATACTTTTCATCCCTCCAATACCTGTTTCATTTGCATCCAAAATGGATATACTAAGCTTAGTACGTTCTGCATAATGGGAATACATTCGGTATAAATCTGACGCAAATAGAGCCGCTTCGTCTCCTCCTGTCCCCGCTCGAATTTCCATAATGGTACTTTTATCATCATTTGGATTGCGAGGGAGAAGAAGAACTTTTAGTTTTTCTTCAATCTTATTTTTCAGACTATCCAATTCTACTAATTCCTCTTTTGCCAATTGAATTAATTCTGAATCACTATCTTTCAGTATTTCTTCTGTATCGTCAAATTGTTGAACCACTTCTAAATATTCTTTCCCTTTCAAAACCAATGGTTCTAAACGGCTTCTTTCCTGAGCAATTTTTTTCATCAATTCAGGATTACTTATAACCTCTTGAGTCGCGAACTGTTCATCAATTTGCTCGAAATGTTCAATTATTTCTAATATTTTTTCCTTCACATATACACCTTCTGAACTCGCCTTCTCAATGTTACATTTATATAAATAAAATAACTATTTACCTTTTTCCTCCATAGATATTACTATTAGCGGTGATTATTATGAGGACGTCTTACCATATTTTTGTTCGAATTTTTCTATTCTTCCAGCGGTGTCGATAAGTTTTTGTTTACAAGAAAAAAAAGGGTGACACACATTGCATATTTCAATCCGTTGCTCTCCCAAGGTACTATATACCTCAAAATTATTACCACAAGCGCAATGTACTTTCCCCTTTTTGTATTCTGGGTGTATTCCTTTTTTCATTTTATTATCTCCTTAATATTTT
>CAXRJK010000099.1:0-6180 GCA_964230865.1 Winogradskyella sp. | reverse complement strand
AATAATGATCTTGCAAAGGATTATGCTTCCAAAGGGGCAGTACTTGCAGCTAGTAATTTTGATGCAAACTTTACGGCTGGGCAAATTTTTAGTTCCTTAGAAGATAAAGAAGGTGCTATCTCATATTTTATAAAAGCAGTTGAAATAGATCCCACAAGCGGCAGCGCCATTCGCTATCTTGCGCAAGCCTACTATGATTTAGGACAGAAAGAAAAATCAATCGAAACATATCAAAGTGCCATTAAAAATGAAACGGATCTCAAAGTAAAGGCAGATCTACATTTCAATTTAGGTGTGTTATTTATGCAGGTAAATAGATTCACTGATGCTGAGGATAATTTCATGATGGCTTACGATATGAATCCAGATGATGTTGAGGCATTGGTGGGAATGGCACAGACATTTGAGACTGCTGAAAAGTGGTCAAGAGCAGAAAAGTTTTATAGAGAATTGATTTTTTTAGAGCCAGATAACTCTAAACATTACAGAGGAATGTCCAGAGTATTACTTCGACAGGGGAAAAAGGATGAGTCAGACTATTATCTGAATAAATCTAAGATGGTTGGTTCTTAAAGCAAACATATTTAACCTAATTTGATTCGTTTTCTTAGGTATTCACTTAAAGCAAAATCTAGGTTTAAATCCGTATAAAGCGGAACATAGTCAATTTTTCTCTGACCACATTGTTCCTTATACTTCTTTTGGTAGTTGGTCATTAAAGAAGTGTAAGCACTTCTTATTTGCCATGGTTCTGTGGTGATAATATCTCCCGTTTCCATATCCTTAAAACGGGTTCGGGAATTAAATGAAAACTCCATTTCTTCCCTGTCCATAATATGAAAAACAATCATTTCCTGATTTTTGTATCGGAAATGTTGTAATCCCTTTAAAATACCGTCCATGTCATCCATTAAATCTGAAATAATTATTGTCAAACCGCGTTTTTTAATTCTCTCAGCCATTTCGTGGAGGACAGAGCCAAGGTTAGTATCTTTTCCGGGTGTGATATTTTCAAGCCGAGCTAATAGGGGATTTAAGTGACTTTTTAATGAACGAGGGGAAATAAAAGAATCAAGCTTATGGTGAAACAATCCCAATCCAACGCCATCCTGTTGATTTATCATTAGATATGCCAGAGCAGCGGTTAGATAGCTTCCATATTCAAGCTTTGTCAATGAGCCACTAGAATAATTCATAGAATTACTTATGTCCAATAGAATGTGGGAATAAAGATTTGTTTCTTCTTCATATCTTTTGGTGTAATAGCGATTCGTTTTCCCAAATAATTTCCAGTCAATATGGCGGATTTCATCGCCCGGTCCATATGCACGGTGTTCAGCAAATTCAACGCTGAATCCATGGTAAGGGCTCTTGTGCATTCCAATTATATACCCTTCTACAACGAGTCTAGCTCTCAGAGCCATATTCTGTAGTTTGGCTACTGTTTCAGGTTGCAGATATTTTCTTTTATCCAAGATTGGTTTTTGAGATATGAGTTATACGCACTGATTAATTAATTTATCGAATCTAGTAGCTTTAAAAGGATATCATCTGTTGAAAGCCCTTCTGCTTCTGCATTAAAATTTGGAAGAATTCGATGCCTGAGAACCGGCAATGCCATTTCTTTGATATCAGAAATATCTGGAGATGGCCGTCCGTCTAAAGCTGCTTTTGCCTTTGCCCCTAAAATCAGATATTGGGATGCTCTAGGACCTGCTCCCCAATCAATCCAATCTTTAATAAAATCAGGTGCTATCTCGGAATCGGGGCGAGTTGAGGTTGTTAAGCTTACAGCAAAAGAAATAACGTTTTCTGCTACTGGTACCCTTCTGACTAAATTTTGAAAAGACAACAGATCTTGTCGTGATAAAATAGGTTTAATATTTTGCTCTATATTTCCCGTGGTTGACTGTACAATTTTTATTTCTTCTTCTTGGGTTGGATAAGAAATTTTCAGATTAAACATAAATCGGTCAAGCTGGGCTTCAGGTAGAGGATAAGTTCCCTCTTGTTCAATTGGATTTTGAGTAGCAAGAACAAAAAAAGGTTCTTCTAATGTATAGGTTGTCCCGGAAGAGGTGACTCTGTGTTCTTGCATGGCTTCCAGTAAAGCTGCCTGAGTTTTAGGTGGAGTACGATTAATTTCATCTGCTAGAATAATATTTCCAAAAACAGGTCCTTGAAAAAATCTGAAATTTCGTTTTCCTGTGGTATGATCTTCTTCTATAATTTCAGTTCCCGTAATATCGCTGGGCATTAGATCTGGTGTGAATTGGATTCTACTAAAATTTAATTCTAATAATTCAGCCATAGTTTTAATCATCAGTGTTTTTGCTAAACCAGGGACACCCACAATAAGTGTATGCCCCTTGCAAAATAATGCGATTAGAATTTGATTCAATATCTTGGTTTGCCCAATGATTGTTTTTCCTATCTCACTTAAAAACTTGTCCTTTGATTGATTCAACTTCTCAAGTAATTCAATATCGTTTATCTGAGGGTCCATTATGTTTTCAATTCTCCTTTCAAAGATTTAAAATAGGGGGAAACTTACGAGCCTCGAAAGACTCAAACAATTTTATTGTTTTATTCACTATGATTTAAGTTTGAAATTAGGTTGTATGAATAACGAAATAAAAAATGAAAAAGTTCCTTTAACTGGAATGACCCAATCAGAATTGACTCATCTGTGTAAGGAATATGATGAGCCGGATTTTCGTGGAAATCAACTTTTTAATTGGATCTATACTCAAAAAGAACGAAATATAATGAAGATGGGAAATCTTCCAAAAACACTTCGATACTCTTTGGATGAAAATTATAAAGTTTCATCTTTGCAGCTTTCTAATGTGAACGCATCTTCAACTGGACAAACATCAAAATATTTATTTAGTATTCCCTCAGGAGAAAAAATTGAATCGGTGTTGATAGAGGGAAAAAAACGAATAACCGTATGTTTATCTACTCAAGTAGGCTGTGCTTTAGGATGTACATTTTGCGCAACCGCAAAAATGGGGTTTATAAAAAATTTATCTGTAGGAGAAATAGTTGATCAATTTCTTTTTCTTCAAAATTTATCTGAAAGAAGAATCACAAATGTAGTATTTATGGGGATGGGCGAACCGTTTTTAAACTATGGTTGTGTCATTTCTGCAGCACAACTGTTGAATGATCCAGATGGAATAAAGTTGGGAGCTGGGAAAATTACTATTTCAACAGCTGGAATTGTACCCAAGATAATTCGCTATGCAGATGAAGGATGGAAATTCAAACTAGCGGTGAGCCTTAATGGTACCATTGATAAAGAGCGTTCTAAAATTATGCCCATCAATAAAAAACATTCTATTAATGATATACTTTCCTCAGCTCAATATTTTTATGAAAAAACAGGGTCATTAATAACATTTGAATATGTGTTGATTGAAAACGAAACTGATTCAATAGGTGATGCTTTAAAACTTAAACATCTTTTAAAAGGTCTTCCCTGTAAGGTGAATGTGATTCCTTATAATTCATTTGATGATTCATTTCAACGTCCGGATAAAAACCGGATCGAACAATTTCTGAATGAATTGAAATCTGGCTCATTTACCGTTACTGTAAGATGGAGCCACGGAACAGAAATAAGTGCAGGGTGTGGACAGTTGGCAGTAATGAATGGAGATAATGTTGAAAATTAATAAAATGGCTGATTTTGTCAGGAAGGCAACAGGGTTTAATGGTAAAACCGCAGTTGTGTTAGGCTCTGGTTTAGGTGAATTTGCAGATGGACTAGAAGAGAAAAGGAGAGTTTCTTACACAGACATTCCTGATTATCCATTGACAACTGTTCCAGGACATTCAGGCGAGTTAGTTTCTGGTATACTGAACGGAAAACAAATTCTGGCCGCCAAAGGAAGATTTCATTACTATGAAGGGCATGACTGGGATACGCTTGTATTACCGATTCGACTATTTCATAAATTAAAAGTAGAAACATTGATTATTACTAACTCTTCAGGTTCTATGCGTAGATCTATAAAACCGGGCTCTCTTTTTTTAATTACCAGCTATTTGGATTGTACCTTTCGAAATTCTCCCCAGGACCCTCAAGTTATAAATGTAAGTGATTTATCACCTAAAATTTATAATGCTGTTGAAACTATATCTGAAGATCAAAGTTATGTTCTCGAAAGAGGAAACTATTGCTGGGCTCTAGGGCCTTCCTATGAAACACCTGCTGAGATTAAATACTTTCGGTCCTTAGGTGGAGATGTAGTTGGTATGAGCACTGTCCCTGAAATGATGGAAGCTAAGAGGTTAGAAATGGATGTACTTGGTATTTCTTGTGTAACAAATTTTGGTGCCGGTTTGTCAAAAGTACCTCTGCATCATAATGAAGTACTGGAAACTGCTGAAAAAGTGAAAGATAATTTTATAAAGTTATTATCTGAAATAATTAAAATGGGTTAAAAAAACTATCCTTAATATTGTATTCCCTAACAGTTTAGTAATAATGTTTAAATCATATAATAATTTCAATTTGAACTATATAACAACATAAGTTTTTAAACTATGTCTTACACTTTCCGAAAGTATCAGTGTTTGATTCAAGATAATTTTATGTATTTGTAAATTATATATTAGCAAATAATTTCAACCTTAAAAGGAAGCTTACAAAATCATGAATATAAAAATTAGATCTGAAATCGAATTGATTTCAAAAGATATTATTGAATGGAGGAGACATATTCATTCTTATCCAGAGTTGGGTTTAGATCTCCCGATAACTGCAAAATTTGTTTCGGATAAACTTTCCTCGTGGGGAATTGATGTTCAAACCGAGGTAGGAGTTTCCGGTGTTGTGGGAACTATAAATGAAGACAAGAGTGGACCAATGATCGCCCTTCGTGCGGATATGGATGCCTTGCCCATACAGGAGACCGGAGATGTAACGTATAAGTCTAAGAATAATGGCGTGATGCATGCTTGTGGACATGATGGGCATACAGCTATGTTATTAGGAGCTGCAAAGGTAATATCAGAAAAAAGAGAGATGTTTAATGGTTCTGTTAAATTTATTTTTCAACCAGGTGAAGAAGGATATTTTGGAGCAAAACATATGATCAATGATGGCTGTCTGAACGGTGTGGATGAAATATATGGTATTCATTTATGGAATTACCAGCCTTTCGGAGAAGTAGGTGTGAAATCTGGGCCTATTCTTGCCGCTGCAGATAAATTCAAAATTATTATAAATGGCATAGGTGGTCACGGAGCTGCTCCTCAGGGGACGGTAGATGCCATAGTTGTAGGGACACACCTAGTTAATGCTTTTCAGACTATTGTCAGCCGAAACACAAATCCCATTGAAAGTGCAGTAGTAACTGTAGGGAAATTTCATGGTGGAGATAATTTCAATATAATTTCAGATTTTGCAGAATTGGTTGGTACTACAAGAGCTTACAAGGAGGATATCCGTGAAATGATTATTAAGAAGATGAAAGATATAGTCTCAGGCACAGAAGAAATGTTTGGCGCAAATATAGAATTGGATTATCAAAAAGGTTATCCTCCTACTATAAATAATAAATCTGCATATGAAAAACTATTCTTATCAGCACAAAAGATTGTAGGAGAAAACAGAAAAGAACCTTATCTATCCATGGGAGCAGAAGATTTTTCATATTTTGCTAATGAAATACCGGGTTGTTTTTTCTTTGTGGGTTCAGCTCCTTTGGATCGAGAGCCTCTAAGTGTGCCTCACCATTGCTCGCACTTTGATATAGACGAGAGAGCGTTGTTGGTTGGTTCAAGTATTTTTCTTCAGTTGATTGAAGATTCCTTTATGGTGAATTAGTCCCTAACTCAATAGCCAACAGCTGAATTTTCTCCTCTTGGATCTGCTCCTCCGTAAAACCCATTTTCCATAATTGATATTCCATTTGCCTGACCTATATAACCCCATTTATAATACCTGATTGAATGCCCCTTATTCAAAAGAATTTCCTTTATATCAGAAGCTAATGAAAATGGCTCAATAAAAATTGCATCTGGTAGCCATTGGGAATGGAATCGTGAAGCAGAGACAGCTTGTTGAATTGACATCTCATATACCAGAACATTTAGAATTACCTGCATTACAGTTGTGATAATTGTTGATCCTCCAGGTGAACCAATGATGAGCAAAGGATTTCCATC
>CAXRJK010000098.1:0-4579 GCA_964230865.1 Winogradskyella sp. | reverse complement strand
ATTATTGTTCCGGGCACCTGTTATGGTTTCAATCAAACAGACATAAATGCATATCAATTAACTCCCGGTTATGGATACTGGATTTATGCAAGTGAGACAGGGAGTATAACCATTTCAAATGGCAGCTAGTACAGATAGTGGAATACTTTGGTAAGAAAAATATTGTATTTTAAACTAATGATGTTAAAAATTTGACGCTATTTTTATGTTAAAAACACTTTTATCAATTGGGTTGTCAATCCTTGTTTTTACAGGGGGACTGCATGTTGAACTGCATAACCATACTCCTGTAGAAGGTTATAGCATATGTGAGATAGGGTGTGATGATGAAAATCATCACAATTCATTTCATCAATGTGAAAAATGCCTGACGAAAAATAGCAAACTGATTGGTCCAAGTTATGGGAGTATAACATACGATCATTATTTAAGTTCATACTATGGATCAAGTGAAAGTATTATAAATACTTTGATCCATTTTAGCTTATACAGCCGTCCTCCCCCAAATCTCCTTTAATAAAACTATCATTTAAACACACTACCACCTTGGTAGTGTAATATTATTAAAACACTTTTTAAAGGAGCATTTTTATGCAACCGGTATTTTTACGTGCGTTAAAGGCACAATTAGTATTATTGTTAATTGGTATTATATTCTTTACGACAGGCTGTGAGGACGGTGATCATGACCATGACGAAAAACACACAGATGCAGATGGTTTTGTTATTGAAGATGGAAGTGAATCACAAATATACAGAGAATTTGAGGGTAACACTGAAGGTTCAATTACCTTGAACGTTGGAGATACACTGGAACTTTCAGTCCATTTTCTTGATCATGAGGAAAATGAAATCGTACACGAAGATGATGAAGAGGACGAAGGTGAGTTATCGATATCTGAATATGATGAAACTATTGTAATTGTAGAAGCTGAAGAACATGAAGAAGGTGAAGAAGGACACCATGAAATGTCGATTCATATCATTGGGGTCAGTGTCGGTTCAACCAGTTTCAAGTTGGAGCTAATGCATGATGGTCATGCAGATTATACTTCAACAAACAATGTACCAATAATTGTCAATTAACAAATACATCAAATTATTAGGCTTCCTGGGACTGTTATGGTCCCAGGAAGCATCAATTACAGGTATTATCATTAATGATAGTGACCAGACACCTATACACGGTGCTAATATTTTTATAGAAAAAATCGGTGTTGGTACTGCGTCTCAGGTTGATGGTCGTTTTGTTTTAGATAATTTGTACTTTGGTAAGGTCTCATTGATAATCTCTATGATAGGGTTCAAAGATGTGGATACTTCACTTGTACTAAATAGAGATAATTATGATATAGGAATGGTCTTCATGACTAGAGATACTATCAAAATTAATGAGATATTTGTTGATGCCCATCGTGAATTACAGTCAAAAGATTTTGCATCAAATATTAATATTACTGGTAATGATTACCACAAAAACCTTAAAGCATCTCTGGCGTTTATCCTGGAAGAAGAAACGGGTTTAGCTATTCGATCCATGGGGCAGGGAACGGTCCAGCCAGTTCTTAGAGGATACTCGGGAGATAGATTTTTACTCACAGAAGATGGCATAACCACTGGCGACCTTTCCAATACATCAATTGACCATACCGTCAGTATGGATATGGCTGCTTACAATAAAGTAAGGATCATTCGTGGGCCGGAGGCATTACTTTACGGTTCTAACACAATTGGGGGTGTCATTAATGTGTCTAGGCAAGTTGACTCAGATGCAAGATTTAACAAATTGAGTTTACGGACCATCCTAGGGACAGAATCATCCAATTCTAGTTTTTTTGGTAATGTTGTTTGTAATCTGCCTCTTAATCATCAACACCAACTGAGATTTTCACTCTTACACCGCAGTACAGGTGATCAAACATTTCCAATCGGAACCATAGCAAACACTGCCCTATCAAATGATGAAGTGATGGGTAGTTATACTTATTTTGGTGAAGATAATCGTTCAACTTTTTCTTATACAGACCTTCATATGAATTACGGTATCCCTGGTAGTCCTGAAGGACATATTGATGGGGTTGATATTGATTTGAAAAAAAGAACTCAAAAGCTTGATTTTCATAAAGATATTTCGTTTATGGGTTTTCAGACATTAGATATCGATCAGCAGTACATAATCTATGAGCATACTGAATCAGAAAATAATAATTCATACCCATCTGTGATCTTAGACCAAAAGATATTTACGTTGCAAAGCACATTAAAGGGTCCACAACTGCATATTGGGTCCTTATTCCAATATCGGAATTTTAAAGCTGGGGGATTCTACTGGACACCCGATACAAAAGAATTGAACATAGCTTTATATGGATTGATTGAAAGAAAAATACGAGATTTCACTTTACAAGTTTCAACACGGGCAGAATATCTTTCGGTGATTCCAAAGAGAACCTCTAATTTATCAAACATAGATAGTAGCCAGATTGTAGAGAGCAACTTCCCCATTTTTTCAGGTGGCATAGGTATTTTTCGAAACTGGCAGAATTGGGAACTTTCTTTTGGTACTATGGTTACCGGTAGAGCTCCTGGCATTGAAGATCTATATTCAGACGGTCCTCATCTGGGTACTTATTCTTATGAAATTGGTCAGCCTAATTTGGGACTGGAGAAGACCATTGGCCTAGAGGCATCTTCAGTTTATCAAACAGATAAAAGTGAATTAAGGGTGACCGGTTATCGAAATTATAGTCCTAATTACCACATTAGTTCTAAAATAGGAGAATGTGAAGAAGAATTTATTATTGGTGAAGGTCATCCATGTGCAGGTGTAGATTTCATTGAATGGGGTGCTGGATCAAGCGGTTGGCTTTATAAATATCAAATGCAGGGATTGAGATCAATCATATATGGTTTTGAGTCAGAGGGATACTACAAACTAACAAAAGCGATCAATATTTTTGGTAGTATTTCAATTTTAAGAGGAGAGAACATCTCAGATAATAGACCTCTTTCATATATGCCGCCGGATAAATTTCTGTTTACAACAGAGATAGATAAGAGCCCTGTATTTGCATCATTAATATTTAAAAAAGTATTTCCACAGTCTAGGATAGGTGAGTTTGAGACTAAAACGGATGGATATTTTCTTGTTGATATTAGTGGGGCTTATGTTTTTCAATCGTCAGAGGCTATTCATAAAATAATTTTTCAAGTAGACAATATTTTTGATCAAGAATATTATAATCATCTTTCAAGATTAAAGCTGATAATACCTGAAAAAGGAAGAAGTATAGGCATTCAATATAGAGTGGTGTTTTAGTGATCCCTATCTATTATCTCAAATTAATTATTAATCACCCCCATAAAAACACGAATCGGAGCTATCTGCTAATTATAAACGGTAATTCAACTCCAGTAAACCAAATCTTCTAGATTTAGGAGAGCCAACCAATCTAACATCATCTTCATCTGTTAGATTATTTATAGACATCTTTAACTTCAGATTTTGGGAAATATCATAATTTAGTTTCATGTCGTATATTATATTTCCTCCAAGTGGGGGCTGGGTCTCATAAAAAAGATTTGCAAATCCTTCACAGCCACACCCGGTAAAAAGATAGCTCTGATTTTGTTCGTCATCTGAGTAAACCCATCCACCGCTCTCAAAATTAAACTGTGAGTTGTACTTTCCAGATAATTCAAAGTATAGGCCCTGAACGAATAGGTCATTGACAGAGACGCCAAACGTGTATTTTTCAACGGGTGCGTTGAAATGCATAATATCGTAAGGCGACATACCTCTACTTCCATTAATATATTCAGCCCAAGCCCAGTCATTTCCAATATAGCTTGTCTCCTTTTGTTTATTAATCAGGTCGAGCGTGTTATAATATGAGTAGGAAGAGCTCAAGGTTGTTTTTTTATTTAACTGGTATTCCATTGATATATCAAATCCTAAATATTCAATTTCTTCTAGGTTTACATAGGTAAATAAAATATCTCTATTGTCTGTTTCAGATTCACCGATATGGGTCAACTGGTTAGTCTGGTATGGAGGATCATATGTAAATATTGTTTGCATATATTGGGTAGTGCTGATCATATTTTTAAACTTTGAATAATATAGATTCAATTCAAAAAACATACTTTTAATCGGAATACCTTTTATTCCAAATTCATATGAGTCAACGAGCTCTATCTTAAGCGGGTCTATATGAATCGAATCATCAAGTGTAAATCCATTTCCGTTTCCCGCAAATAAGGGGACATATGGACGATTTACTGTTCGACTACCATCATCAGTAATAACATTGCCATAGATATCATAAGTATCTGGATCATCTCCTTGAAAAAGATTCCCACTTAAATCTTCGGGGAGGTTTATAACGTTTTGTTGGTAAATATGTCCAAACAAATGAAACAGAGACGGTACCTGGTGGGCGCGGTTATAGGTCAATCTGATGTTAGCGTTTTTCAATCCGCTCCACTTAAGCGCAATTCGTGGACTTAAATAAAAATCATCATAGTGGGAATGTTTATCAACTCTTAGTGCGAAGACTGTTTCAATATCATTTGACCA
>CAXRJK010000097.1:0-4594 GCA_964230865.1 Winogradskyella sp. | reverse complement strand
CTTGCAAATCACAACACTACAGGATTAGCAAATCGAATTCATATATTCAATGGAAAATGTGCAGTATCTGATTGGGATGATGTAGAAATCTTGGAATGGAATGGCACTGAATTGGAACTGGTTGGGTTTAAGGCCAACGGTAGACGAACCATGGCAATCAATGCTTCCGGAAATTATGTTTATTCTGCAGAATGGATGTGGCTTCAGGTCTTTGAATATGGAGAAATCCAAGATGCTGATATTGATATCAACAGTTGGGAATTGAATTATCCCTATGTAGAAAATGGAGATTCCTATACACTTTCGGTTGATGTAACTAACAATGGAAATTCAACTTTGATAATTGAAGATCAATACATTTCAAATACAGATTTTCAAATTGTTAACTACCTTCAAAATTTAAATCCCGGCGAATCCCAAACGGTGGATGTAACTTATTTTGCAGATGCTGGAAATTCTTCGTCAGGATATTTGATTTTCACCAATGACCCCGATGAGCCTCAGATAACCGTGGAATTAAATGGAAACATTGATGGAATAAACATCGGTGAACCTGCTCCCGATTTTGAACTTGAAATTATCGCAAACGGAAGTGGTACATTTCAACTTTCGAACCATCTAGGTCAGATCGTTGTTCTGGCATTTTTTGCCCCCGGATGACCTGTATGTAGTCCGGAGTTATCGGACATGGAAACTACAATCTGGCAAACCTATCCACAGGATGAAGTACTTCTTTTGGGAATCAGTAATACGAATAACTCAAATATAATCGATAATTTTGTTGAAGAAAACAATTTAAGCTATCCAATTCTGTATGATCCCGGCAGTTCTGGAGGTGTTCAGGGTGGAGATGTTTATGATGAATATTATCTTCCAAATGATGGTTCACCCTATCCACGGGACTTTATCATAAATCAAAATGGGATTATCCAATATGCAAATAATGAAATTGATACAGAGTGGATGATCATTGTAATTGATAACCTTTTATATGGCGGTGAGGTTGAATTGGAAATTTCATTTCATGAAAACTGGAATATGGTGGGATTACCTCTTTATACTTCAAATTCTGAATATCAAATACTTTTTCCTGAATCCGTTGAAAACACATTGTTCAGTTTTTCTGGCGGTGGTTATGCACAGGAAGATCAGCTCATTCCTGGAAAGGGATATTGGCTTAGATTTCAATCAAATGGAGTTACAACTTTATCAGGACAAACTATAAATGAATTATCCATTGAATTATCAGAGGGATGGAATTTGATATCCGGAGTTTCAGAATTGGTGAATATCATTTCTATTCACGACCCAAATCAACTTATCATTGAAGGGACCATATTTGGATTTACAGATGGGTACTCACCTACCGAAACAATCGAACCCGGAAATGGCTACTGGATCCGGAGCATTGGAAATGGAGAAATTTTTCTTTCAGAAAACTAATATTTTCCACTGATGTAAATCTTAAAGACTTATGTTAATATTTTTTTAAAATAATTAAATTCTTTACATACATATAACAATAATCAGAGGGTCATCATGACAAAACATGTTTTTACAATTATATTCAGTCTGATTTTATTTAGTTGTGCGGCCAACAATTATAGTGAGGACAGATTAACTCTTGGAACAGTACAATCACATGTTTCAAAAGGACAAAATCAAACTGAAATATTAAAGAAAATCGGCTCACCAAATATCATCACTAAAGATGCTCAAGGGAATGAGGTGTGGACCTATGATCGAATTTCAAAAGAAAACACTTCGAAAAGCGCCGTTGGTTTCCTCTTATTTAACCCTGCAACCTGGTTTGGAGGTGGCGCATCTAGCTATGATAAATCCACTTCAACATCAAAATCATTGATTGTGATCATTACTTTTGATGAAAATAAAAATGTTCTTGATTTCTCATACCAAAGCGTAAAGTTTTAATAATGTATAGATTCATACACCCACGTACAATCATAGGAAAATCTTTTTATCTACTTCTCATAACTTATTTGAGTTTCAGTTTAAGCGGATGTGCCTCTACACGACCAGAGAAACCGCCGACCACTGTAGCAAGAGCATTGGAAACCCGAACATACGAAAATGGCTTGAACACGGTATTAAAAGCATCCATTAACGCTCTTCAAGATATGAATTATACCATCGATGTATTGAATTCAGATGTGGGGCTGATCACAGCCAGTAGAACTACAGAACAGAAACAATCAGCATTGGATCAAGAAAAAGATGAAAGTGAATTATCTGGGTTTCAAAAATTCTTCTTGGTTATGGGAGTTTTTGTTATTGTAGGAATACTGCTTAGTGCACTTTCTGGTGGAGATAACAGTAGTAGTGATGGATGGAGCAGAAGTAAAAATGATGAAAAAGGACCCGTTATATATAGGTACAAAGTAACGGTTAATTTAAATGAATTGAGTCCGACAGCGACTCAAGTTAGGGTCAGTGCCTCCGGTGAAGCTGAACAGGATGGTTCAATTTTGCAAACAGGTGGTGTTCATGAATCTGAGTTTTTTCAGAAATATTTTACAAATATGAATACAGCACTTTTTCTTGAATAAATTTATTTGCTTTCCGATTAATAACAAGAATGAGATTGATGGAAAGAACCTTTTTCCTCACTTTTAACAGAAGCTAATGTGTACACTTTTTTAAGTTATTAAAAGTTATTTTACTCAGTCATACCTAATTCCATTTTGGATTAAGTGTGAAAAACACTAATTACAAAAAACTATTTAATTCATTTGATACTACCATTGCAAAATGGATGTATTCTCATGGAAAAATCTATCTCCGTTTTTCACTGGCAATCATATTCATCTGGTTTGGGGCTCTAAAGCCATTTGGATTAAGTCCTGCTCAAACTCTGGTGGAGAGAACGGTGTTTTGGTTGAGCCCTGAATTTTTCTTCCCGATTTTGGGATGGTGGGAAGTTGCAATCGGTTGTTGCCTGCTTTTCAAACCGCTAATTCGAGTTGCAATATTTCTGCTCTTTCTCCAAATGCCCGGGACATTCTTACCACTAATACTATTACCGGAAGTTTGCTTTACCCAATTTCCGTTTGGTCTTACAATGGAAGGACAGTACATAATTAAAAATCTCATTCTCATTAGTTCCGGGATTGTCATTGGAGGTACAGTAAGAAAAACAGAATGAAAATATTTATTAATTGTTTTATTCTTCTTTTTCTGTTTTCCGGTTGTAGATCAGCCGATGACAGCTCCCCTTTTGCTGTTGTTTTAGGGATCGCTCAGGATGGCGGAGCCCCACATGCTGGATGTGTGAAAACATGCTGTTCAGATAGATGGAGTCACTCTGAAAACGAACTCAGAGTTTCCTGCTTGGGGATTGTAGATCCTCAAACAGAAGAGGTCTGGATAATTGATGCAACACCTGATTTTCCTGAACAATATCATGAGTTAACAAAAAATGGGAAATATAAATTAAAGGGAATTTTTCTAACTCATGCCCACATTGGTCATTACACCGGTCTTATACATTTAGGAAGAGAAGTTATGGGAGCAAAAGAAATTTCTGTTTATGCTATGCCCAGAATGAAATCTTTTTTAGAAACCAATGGACCTTGGAACCAATTAGTTTCTCTTAGTCAAATCAGCTTAATACCCTTAACTGATAATAAAATCATGAAATTAAATGACCGTTTGTCCTTGACTCCGTTTACAGTCCCACATCGTGATGAATATTCTGAAACAGTGGGTTTTAAATTAAAGGGGGAAAATAATAAGTTGATTTTTATCCCTGATATTGATAAATGGGAGAAATGGGGAACCAACATTATAGATATTATTCACCAAAACGAATTTGTTTTAATAGATGGAACCTTTTTTGGTCAAAATGAAATCCCTAATCGAAACATGTCTGAAATTCCCCATCCATTTATAGAAGAAAGTCTGAGTAAGTTTTCTAATTTGTCTATGAAAAATAAATCAAAGGTTTTTTTCATTCATTTGAACCATTCAAATCCTGTACTTGATTTGAAATCAGAGCAAAGGAAAAAAGTAATTAATTCTGGATTTAATATTTCTTTTAGAGGAATTAAATTCACTTTATAATTCCAATCTTTATTCAGACTTAGATTATTAAGATGATTGAATCAAATCCCGCACTAACCCTCGCCCTTGCTATGTGTTTTGGTATACTGGTGCAGGTAATTTCCCGCCATATCAAAATGCCCGGAATTATTCTTCTTTTAGGTGCAGGAATTTTACTCGGACCGGATGTGCTGGGATTAATTCACCCTTCTATGATTGGTGATGCAATGCCAATGATTGTAGGATTCGCTGTAGCGGTCATCCTATTTGAAGGCGGTATGAATTTGAGAATAAGTCGGATAAAAAGAGAGCAGTTTGTTATTCGGCAGCTTATAACTGTTGGAGCTTTAGTAACGGCTGTAGGGGGTATTATTTCATCAAAAATGATAGTTGGGTGGGACTGGAGAAATTCAATTTTGTTCGGAGTACTCATCATTGTAACAGGACCTACAGTGATCACACCTCTATTGAAAAGACTTAGGTTTCGCCGGTCTGTTTCCACTGTTTTGGAAGCAGAAGGAGTTCTACTAGATGC
>CAXRJK010000096.1:0-5321 GCA_964230865.1 Winogradskyella sp. | reverse complement strand
TTAATTCGAAAGATATGATTGAAATACTTGAGAATATTTTATCAAAAATGACTAAACCTGCTTTCTTACCATCTAATTCTGGGATAAGTTAAATTTTACCCAATCCCCACTTTTTCACAAAGGATACTAATGGTATAAGTAAAAGGCATTTCATTGCCGCAAATTTACACCTATTTGGCGTTTATATGGAAATTGTGAGCTATGATGGGGGGGCACTAATTCCCTCATTTATAGACTATGATAAATCAATTATCAAATATGCTAACCATATTATTTTGTGCCCATATTGTGCAAAACATAGTATAGCAATATCTAACAATAGCTATATTTAGCTAGCTTTCTCCTCGTGCGGAGAGGGAGGGATTCGAACCCTCGTTACACGTTAATGTAAACACGCTTTCCAAGCGTGCGCCTTCAGCCACTCGGCCACCTCTCCAATATTATTATTGAACAAAATTTTTATAGTTTGCGGAGGGGGAGGGATTTGAACCCCCGATGCCCAAAGGACATGCCGGTTTTCAAGACCGGTGCATTCAGCCGCTCTGCCACCCCTCCAAGGGGCTATTATTTTTCTTTCGAATCTTCAGCTTTTGATTCACTATTCAAGCCAGATTCAGTTTTAACATCATTAGAATCATTTGTTCCTGAATCAGCAATTTCATTTCTATTGGTTTCTTCCTCTTGATTTGTATCTTTATCATCATTTTTTTTATCATGACCTAGATTGTCATTATCAGAAGAAGACTCTCCTGTTTCAGTTATGGTTGGTTCTACTTCGTCCGTTTCAGGACTTGATTCATCAACAGAAGTTGGAGTTTTGTTTTCCGAATCTACTTTAATTTCTATTGGATCCGGCAATTCAATATTCAATATATTTTTTTCCTCTTCCATTCGTTTTAAAGCCGCGTCAAGTGATTCCCCTCCTTCAAGAGCAATCATCCTCTCATTAAATCTCCATTGTTTTGTTTTTTCAGATTTCAAGCTATTTACATATTTTACATATTTGATATCTGATTTACCTTTTTTCTTTGCTGCCTTTTCAGCAAAACTCAATTGTTTTTTGGCCATATTCTATCTTTCTCCTAAAATTATAGTCGGCGAATTTACCTGTTTTTTTTCATTCTCCAATGTTCATAAATAGTTTAATTATTTATGAATTTGAGATTTGATCCCTTCTCCATTTTTCAGATGCAAGTTTTCTCATATCAACGACTGAATCATGTTCATCTACTATCTCAACTCCTAGCAAAGTTTCTATTGCATCCTCTAATGTTATAATTCCTGTAGTTGTTCCAAACTCATCAACAACATGAAATATTTGCTGACGCCTGTGTACAAACTCATCAAGAATATTTGCTACTGAATCAGATTCACGAACCGTATGAATTGGGTCTATCAGATCATTCATTAGTATATCAAATTTGTCTTCTGCCTGTTTATTAACTAAATCATAACGATGGACAAATCCGACTACTGAATCCAAATCTTTTTCATAAACTGGGATTCGAGAAAAGGCAATTGGAGAATGTTTTTCCACAACTTCACCTACAGTTTTATCCTTTTGAAGTGCAAAGACCACATTTCTAGGTGTCATAACCTCTTCTGCTTTTACTTCTCGTAAATTCAATAAATTCTCAATAATATCTCCCTCTTTTTCTTCTATAGCTCCTTCATCCTCTCCCATTTCAGCCATAACAATCATTTCTTCCCTTGACACTTTATGAGCATTTTCATTTTGACCGACAAATCTGGAAAACCATTCGGATATATATACCAGCGGAAAAGTTAACCATATCAACCATTTAATTGTGTAAGCTGCAAAAACAGCTATTCTTTTCCAGTATACCGCTCCAATTGTTTTAGGGATAATTTCAGAAAATATCAAAATTGAAAAGGTCAGAATTGTTGAAGAAACTGCTACCCATGCAGTTCCATATATTCTCAGAGTTTCGGCTCCTACACCGGCAGCTCCAACAACATTTGCAATAGTGTTCAATGTTAAAATAGCTGCAAGTGGGCGATTAATATTTTCTTTTAAAGATTCGAGAATTAAGGCACTTTTTTTTCCTTCCTTAGATAAAACCGCTATATGAGTTCGAGATATAGATAATATAACAGATTCCAAAAGCGAGCACAGAAAGGAAACAAGAAGGGCAAGAAAAAAATAAAAAATAAGCGTATTCATCAGTTTACTATATGTAAAATATTAAGTAAAATTCAGAAAACTTTAAAAGCGGAGGTTCAGAGGGCTCGGATTGATCCATTTATAGTAGAAATAAGGATGGTAATTTAGGGAGTTTGTTTATATTAAAAAAGTTAATGTGAAATTTAACTTTTCTTAATTTATAACATCCAATTAAAAAAAGGATATAAAACTATGTTTAAAAATTATCTAGCTATACTTATTTTTCTTTCAATGATTTATTCAAATCCTTATCATAAATCATATTCCACTAGATTGTATCACCGGAATTTTGAAAAATGGAAATTTATGAAAGGATTTTCTTCCTCCATATTTAAACCAAAATCATACCACAGACATTCATGTAAATTAAAAAAGAAAATTATCCACAAGTCAAATCACAGGATCAAAAGAAAAAAAATATGGATTCATCAGTTGTACTCTTTAAACGAGATGAGGATGAATAGATTGATTACTAATCGAGAATACGAAAGAGCAAAGGGATTTAAATTGAAAAAATTAAGACACAGATCCACTCAAAAACCACATCAGGTTGCTAATGAACTTAAGCTATTAACATTCATTTATAATTCAAATGGATTAAATGACAATGAATTTAACAGACTAAAAAAGAATATTTTGTACTAAAAAACCAAAAATTATATTTATTCAATTTGAATCCGTCTGTAACTTTTAAAATGAGATTTTCATTTTATATCACTATATTAATATCTATAATTATTTTTTCAGGTTGTAATAAAAAAAAGGGAAATCATTGCGATATTCCTGACCAACCTAATTTTTCGCTAATTGATTTAAATCCCTCTTCTGAGACATATGGTGAAAGTATTGGTCCTCAATTCTTTAATGATAAAGTTTCATTATTTTACTTTCCCTATTCTGAAACCTGAGGGACATGCCAGAACCGGTTCGGTTCCCTTAATTCACTCTATTATGACTACGGAGGTATAAATTCAGACCTGAGAATAGTTGGAGTTGGTAAAAATAATGACGCAGCGATAGATGAAATAATTGAAAATAGGATTTTACCCTATGTCAAAGATGACGAGACTCAAAATGTTTGGAATTCATGGTGTCCTGATGACAGAGATTTAATTTTTCTAGATAGGGATGGATCTTACTTTACTAAAATTAATTTAAATACTGAATTCCCCGAAATAAATATTAGAGATATTATTGATTCGCTTCTTGAATCGTAATCTTTAAAAAGCAATTGAGGAACATTATTTTTTATACATTCAAGTATAAAAATAATCAATGTCCTTAACCCCTTTGGAAATATAAATCTTGCTATCCAATAATATTAAAAAACTCTGAAATATCTATCGAGTTACACACTCTAATTTTGTGTGAGAGGTGGTTACTTCACCAACATCATCTTCTTGGACTGTACATATTTATCAGCCTGAATCTGATAAATATATACACCAGCACTAACTTGGCTTTTTTGATCATTCAACCCATTCCAGTATATGCTGTAATGACCGGGTTCTTGTGTGCCTGGGTTAAACTCCCTGACTAATTGTCCTGCGAGTGAGTAAATATATACTATCACATCTGCCTTTTTGGGAAGGTCATAGGAAATGAAAGTTGCAGGATTAAAGGGATTGGGATAATTCTGGTACAGGGTGAATGTCTCAGGTAAAGCTATTGCAGACAAAACCGAAAGGGCTGTTGCATCAATAGTGAGTGTAAATATCGATTGTGCAGGGATGTTAAATTCTCCATCTGTGGCAGTTATGGTCCACGTACCGGTAATTGTTTGAAGCGAAGAGTCCTGCAATATCTGCCAAATCTGTTGATATGGGATTGTAATTGAATTTGTATCCAGCGAAACTCCCAATGAATTCAGTGGTTCAAAACTGTCCGTACCTATCCAAGAGTAAGTAATTATATCACCATCCACATTCTCTGCCTCCTCCCAGGTAAAGGTAAGCCCATAATCCAGATCTGTATCTTCACTAATGTAAATAATAGCGTTATTGTCAGGAGTAAGAAGCGTAAAATCACCTGGTGCGTCATTCACCTCTATTACCGTAAGGATAAAGGATTCAAGATTTGAATTTTCTATTCCATCATTGACAGAAGCTGTAATGACTGCAATTCCATAAAAATTTTCATCAGGAATAAGTGTCAAAATATTACCATTAAGTATAACTATCATGGCTACTGTATCACTCTCTACTGAATAAGTAAGATTGTCTCCATCAATATCTGATGCTAACATGCTGATTGAGAGACTTTGATCTTCCAGTATCTCTTGGTCAGAAATTTCTTCTAAAATGGGAGCGTCATTTACCGCGGTAACTATTAGAGTAAATGTCGCTGTATTTGACTCAAGGGTTCCGTCGTTTGCAGACACAATTATAATTCCATTTCCATTAAAATTCTCTTCCGGTGTGAATGTCAGAATTGAATCTGTTATGGTTACAATAATATTTCCAGTAGTACTTATTGCATTGAATGACAATGAATCTCCATCAATATCAGACGCAGATAATATTATTGATAATGGTGTGTCTTCGGGCGTGATCTGATTTGAAATTGCATCAAGCACTGGTGCGTCATTAACCGGCGTGATTGTAACAATAAATGATTCAACATTGGAATTATCTATACCATCACTGGCTGTCACATTGATGGTTGCGGTCCCATAAAAATTTTCGTTCGGAATAATGTTCAATAAACTACCAATTACATATATTATAACGAAATCTGTATTTGTCCCTGCAGAAAAACTTACATTATCACCGTCAACATCTGTGGCTGACAAGCTTAAAGTTAGAGATTGGTCCTCTGCTATTGTCTGATCTGGAATAGATGCTAGAACGGGAGCATCATTGACTGAAGTGACAGTTAAAGTAAATGTAACAGTATTTGATTCTACAATCCCATCGTTAGCTGACACAATTATAATTCCATTTCCATTAAAGTCCTCTGAAGGTGTCAAAGTCAAAATAGAACCTTCAACTGAAACTCCAATATAACCCGATGTACTAATTGTATTAAATGTTAAAGAGTCACCATCAACATCAGACGCAGATAATATTACTGATAATGGTGTGTCTTCAGGCGTGATCTGATTTGAAATTGCATCAAGCACTGGTGCGTCATTAAC
>CAXRJK010000095.1:0-7981 GCA_964230865.1 Winogradskyella sp. | reverse complement strand
TAAGGAGCCCCTGATACCCATTCAAATAGCCAATAAAGTCTGCACTTATTTTTGCATGGTTATAGGATTCAATTAAGGCAGCAATGGACGCGGAAAGGCAGGGTGCTAAACCACCTGCAGTAAGAAAAGCAATTTTCATTTTTATATAATATTCTCCAAATAAGAGATAAAGTTAAACTCGATAAATATCATAATTCACTTACCATTTAATTTTATTTTCCTTTTTTTGAAAATTGATTGAAGATTATTTAGTTTTCATTATGCGCTTTTATACTGAAACAAATATTTAATCATGGGAAAGTCACTCTGGAAACCAAGCGAGGAGCATATTCTCTCATCTCAAATGTGGGATTTTATGCAAAAGGTGAACACTAGATATGAAACAAACCTTGATAGCTATAACAAATTATATTTATGGTCCATCGAATACCCTCACCTATTCTGGGAAGAGATTTGGGACTATTGTGAAATTATCCACTCACAGTCATTTTCCAGTGTAGTAGATAATATAGCATGTAAACCAGGGGCTAAATGGTTTGAGCATTCAAGATTAAATTTTGCTGAAAACCTCCTTCGTTTTCAGGATGACCGCCCCTCAATTATATTTAAAGGCGAAGATAAAATTAATCGGGTTCTAACATATAGAGAACTGTATAAGGAAGTTGCTAAACTTTCTTCTGCGTTGAATTCAGCGGGAATCAGCCAAGGAGATAGAGTCGCAGGTTTTATTCCCAATATGCCTGAAGCTGTTATTTCAATGCTTTCGTCGGCTTCCATTGGCTCTGTTTGGAGCTCCACATCTCCAGAATTTGGTGTAAAGGGCATTTTGGATAGATTTACTCAAATTGAACCAAAAATCCTCTTCGCCGCAGATGGATATTTCTATAATGGAAAGCGGTTTGACTCTATGGAAAAACTAAATGAGATATTAAAATATCTCCCTTCAATTGAAAAAGTGGTGATTATTCCATACACAAATAAAAAACCTGATATCTCTTCTCTTTGCAACTCAATTTTATATGATGATTTTTTGTCTTCTTGTTCTGACGAGTCTATTGATTTTAATCAGTTACCTTTTGACCATCCACTATATATAATGTATTCTTCCGGTACAACCGGTCTCCCTAAATCTATCGTTCATTCTGCAGGTGGAACTCTGATACAACATCTAAAGGAACTTCGCCTTCATACCAATCTGACAAGATATGATAACATTTTTTACTTCACTACCACAGGATGGATGATGTGGAACTGGCTGGTATCTTCTCTTGCAGTTGGCGCTACGGTTGTTTTGTATGATGGCTCACCCTTGTATCCTCAAAGAGACGCAATGTGGAGATTGATAGAAGACTTAGAAATCACCATTTTTGGAACCAGCGCAAAATTTATTGCCGCAAGTGAGGTCTCAGGATTAAAACCAATTAAAAAATTTAAATTATCAAAGCTTAATATTATTCTATCAACAGGTTCACCTTTGGTTGAAGAAAACTACGATTATATATATAGAAATGTGAAACCTAATTTGCAATTATCATCCATATCCGGTGGTACAGATATTATTTCTTGTTTTGCATTAGGCAATCCAATGCTCCCCGTTTATCGTGGAGAACTTCAATGTATTGGGCTCGGGATGGCAGTAGAGTCATTTGATCAATTGGGAACTCCATTGCGCAATCAAAAGGGCGAACTGGTATGTGAAAAAGCTTTCCCTTCCATGCCAATTTACTTTTGGAATGACCCAAATGGGAAAAAATATCGCAGCGCTTATTTTAATGATTTTGAAGGGGTTTGGAGTCACGGTGATTTTATAACTATTAATGATCACGGTGGAGTTCAAATATTTGGAAGAAGCGATGCGACCCTTAATCCCGGGGGAGTACGGATTGGTACAGCAGAAATTTATAGAGTGGTAGAACAATTTAGCGAAGTGGAAGACAGCCTAGTGGTTGGACAATATTGGCTCGGAGACGAACGAATTATATTATTTATTAAGACCGTGGATAATATCCAATTTTCTAAAAAGCTAGAATCTTCCATATCCAACGCAATTAGAACGAACTGTTCACCTCGACACGTTCCTGCTATAATTCTTTCTACAATAG
The DNA here is from genome assembly GCA_964230865.1 of Winogradskyella sp. Lineage (GTDB taxonomy): Bacteria > Fidelibacterota > Marinisomatia > Marinisomatales > AB-629-J13 > AB-629-J13. Next base: position 5,879 of record CAXRJK010000095.1, on the reverse strand, counting down.
ATATCCCCTATACCATAAATGGTAAAAAAGTAGAAATAGCAGTAAAAAAAATTATTGCAGGTGAGGAAGTATCTAACAGGGATGCCCTTGCAAATCCAGATTCCCTTGACTTGTATAAAAGTTTAGCTGAGCTTCAATCTTAATTGGATACATTTAACTAGACTCCTTAGAGGGATAAGCACCCATCTAAATTTGGTGGGAACTATGATTCAAAATGTTTTAATTTAAAGTAGCGGCTCAGTTCATGGTAATCTCCTTTCTTACTGTTTTTATCTTTGAGCCGCTTTTTTTATTCCTCCTAAATTAATTTCCATTGGAACAATATCGCCTAATAAATTGTAGAAGCATTAGATAATGGTTAAAAAGAAAGGAGATTACCATGAATAAAAAAAAGAAAGATAAAGTTACGCCGATAGTTACATTCGGGCTTTTTCTCGTGTTTACCGGGGCCTTGGTGTACCAAACACTTCCTGATAAGGAGCAGGTCATTTTAACCTCTGAGGGGGCACTCACTGAAACCATTGAAACTGAGTGGATCCCAGAAGCCCAATCCGATAAAAGCAACGATGTAAATAAGGAAACGATTGAAAATACTAAACCCCTGAATGAGACTATTCAAAATACCTTTGATGAGGCATTTGCAGTAGCGAGATCTGAATTAGGGAAGGGAAAAACTTTCATCTGGAATGGAAATGAATACACCACCGATCTTGCTGAAGAAGTTCAGTCATTACAACAAAATGATGACCAGCTTCTGGCTGACTCTACATTGAATATAGATAATGATCTCAGTGAATTGGACTTAAAGAAAATATCAACTACATCTACAGGAATGTCAAAAAAGTAAATAAAAAAACCGGGCAGGGTAATCCTGTCCGGTTTTTATTTCTCAACCTATTAAATATTATCCTGCCTTATCAATTATCTCTTTTACTAAGACCTCAATTGGCTTTTTTCTATCGTACTCTTCACCGTTTATGAGTATTTTGGGTACTGCTAATCGTAAACCTGTGGATTTAAGTTCATTCATCTCTTTATAAATTTGTTGCTGAAGTGCCGGATCAGTCATGTCCTCTTGAAGAAGACCAAGATCAAGGCCCAATGCATCAGCAAGTTCAAGCGGAAGATCCTCATTACTTTTTAACTCTCTATATCTTTCCATTATTTTATGATGCATTTCATTATACATCCCCTGTCTACCTGCAGCCATAGCATAGAGAGCAGCCTTATTTGCTTGTTTGTGCGAACGGAGTGGAAAGTTCTTATAAACAACTTTTACATCATTAGGAAAGAGTGTCCTTAGTTTATCCACCGAACTGGTGAATTTAGCACAGTAAGGTCACTGGTAATCCATCCACTCCATAACAGTAACTTTTGCATCGCTAGGCCCTATGTAGAATGAATCTCCTACAGGGATATTAAAAATTTCTTTGGGAGCGATGGCCCATGTCCCATCGCTATATACTAAAATTTTTCTGCCATCCGCGGTGGTAGCTTTTACTCCCTTTCTTTCAGTTGGCTTTTCAAGATTAAGAGCCTGACCAACCAGAATAACGGTAGTAAAAGATATAATTAAAGCAAATTTTCCTTTATTCATTTTAGAATGTCCATTGATTATTAAAAAAAATTATCTGCAAAACTACAAAAGGAATCAGATTCAAAACTATACCTGGTCTCACTTTTTTTTAAAGTAATTACTAAATAGAGTTTTGTAAAATATATAGAAGGATTTCACTTAGAAACAGTAAATAAATATGATTGAACATGAATTTATAGACCTCTTCGGGGGATTGTGGTGGATTACAAATATTTCGACGGCTGTCATTATTTTTTCGCTTATATTTTTCGGAAAAAAATTAAAACATAATCAGCAAATAGAGTTTGGTAAAGTGCTTGGATATTTCCTATTAATTAGAAGTGTCTGGATACATTTTTATCAGTTATATCTTGGATTGTGGACCATAGAGTCCAGTCTGCCACTCCATTTGTGCGGAATCTCTGCAATTTTATCAGGGATAGTTTTAATTACAAAACACCAAAAATTATATGAGTTTCTCTATTTCTGGGGAATATCTGGTGGTTATATTTCTATAGTTACTCCTGAATTTACCATAGGTACACAGGGACTGCTTTTCATTGATTACTACGTTTCACATGGTGGAATTATTTTTTCTGCTCTTTATTGTACCCTTGTTCTCAAGATGAAACCGTCTCAGGGATCTTGGCTGAAAATATTTATTTGGTCACAACTGTTAATTCTTTTCATTGGAGGATTAAATTATATTCTGGACTCAAACTATATGTATATCAATGCTCCACCAAAGGTTGAAAACCCATTTATTATCGGAGAGTTTCCGTTCCATCTTATTGGATTTGAATTGGCTGGTCTACTTCACTTTTGGCTTCTTTCAGTCCCCTTTCGAAAATAGGAGTGAACTAATATTTTAATCGCCTTTCCTTTCACCAATAATATCCTTTTTCTGTAATTTTTTGATTTTTGGACTGATTACCAGCCTACAATATCCAGCTGACCTGTTATCTCGGAAATAATCCTGATGATATTTCTCTGCAGGGAAAAACTCCTTTAATGGCTCAATCTCAGTAACTACTACATTTTTATATTCCCCCTTTATTCCTACCATTTTTTTAGATGAATCTGCTATCGTTTTTTGTTCGTCATTGTGAACTAAAATTATGGAACGATACTGAGTTCCTATATCTTGTCCTTGTCGATTTAATGTAGTTGGATCGTGAGCTTGCCAAAACACCTCTAGAAGCTCTCCATAGGAAATCTGACTTTTATCATATAGGATTTGAATGACCTCTGCGTGCCCTGTTTCACCCGTGCACACTTCTCTATATGTAGGGTTTTCGGTTTCTCCTCCTGCATAACCTGATTCAACTTCCACTACTCCTTCTACACGATTGAATACCGCTTCCATACACCAAAAACACCCTCCGCCAAATGTCGCTTTATCATTATTTAAAGTCATCTCCTTTTTTGAGTCTCCTTCTTTGTAATTTTTAAAAGGTTGAAAGCCTGCCAAACCACCTACTGTTAGAATTGTATAAATAGTAAAAAAAACTTCTTTTTTCATCACTTTCTTTATAAAAGGTAATTCATTACCGGGCTTTTCATAGTTTTAAATTATAGTTTAATCATCTTTAATTATAGTGTACCTTATTGCTTACATACTAGAATATAAATATTATAAATTATAAAAGTCATATTTTCAAAAAATACCGAATTTCTATATATAAATGATAATTATTGCTTTTGAAAGTTATAGAAAACTGGACACAAAACATTTTTTAAAATTGAAAAACAAATCAAGGAGGCTAAATGACTCAAGATTTTAATTTAGAAAATCCTTTAGAACGTACTCCCATGGAGTCACTCATTTTATTACTCGTTATTCTAGGATTATCAGACCGGCAACTGGTTTATGAGGAACAGATAAAAATAAAATCAATAATCTCAAATCATTTCCCAAATCATTCTCAGGAAAGATATGAAGAGCTGCTCCAAGCAAATATAGAGAATGTTAAAAACCTAGATTTAAAATCACAAACGGAACTATTAAACACCGTATCAGAGGAGCTAAAAGTGCACTACTCTGGTACAGATATTTTACCTACCATATATACTGAACTGCAAGAATTGTTGGAAGCAGACGGCATCGTTTATAGTTTTGAAGCTCAACTTTTAGAGCTAGTAAATAAAGTTTGGAATTGAACACAACCAATTAACATAGAGGATTTTTTGAAATCCATATAATTTGGATCATTATATATTAATAATATAGCGAGTTAGCTAGCTCCTAATATCGAAATCCCACTATTTTTATTTTGAATATCTGCTAAATCTTTTTCATTTTCATTAGCAAAGTTCCTGTCCCATTGGATTAATTTTTTTGCCATTATTTTATGATATAAAAAAGGTGCAACTAATGAAAGATATAACATGCCTAAATATCCATAGGGTAAAATTGGTGCGCTAGAAGGCCGGGGATCTAGTTCCCAAAATTTAAGATTCGATGTTCTGTGGTGGTCAGAGTGTCTTGTTACATTAAATAAATACAAACTGCTCAGGCAGTGATTGGAGTTCCATGAGTGTCTCATACAGACCGGCTTACTTCTCTCTCTTACTAAACCATAGTGTTCGGTATAGTTAATAGCCTCTAACAATGATTTCCCCAGTAAAGCACAAAACAGAAAACAAAGCATCCCCGATGTCCCTCCGATAACAAAGGCTACTACTGTAACAGATAGACTTCTTAAATAGCCAACAATCATCCTGTTATGTAAACTGAAACAGTTAGTACTTTTTCTTTTTAGTCGATTTAACTCAATTTTCCATGCACTTACCTGTTCCTTAGCAATAGCTTTAACAATAAACAAATAAATATTCTCTCCCCTTTTTGCTGTTGCGGGGTCTTCGGGAAGACATACATTTTTATGATGAGCGTAGACATGCTCAATGGCAAAAGCACAATCCCAAGAAAATGCGAGCAGCCAATTTCCAACAAACATATCAAACTTATTTCTCTTTCTGTGGGTTAGCTCATGCCCGGGGACAGTGCCAAGTATACCGATATTTAAACCTGATAGAATTATTAATGAAATTTTATCGAAAATATTAATTGATTTCTGTAATTGAATAAGGTCAATATTAAAATATGAATATATTATATCAAGATACCAGGGAGCTAAATCAGTGCTAAAAAAGGATATAATCAGTAAGATAAATATAAAAATGATAGGAAGGTTTATATAAATAGAGAGATTTAATAAAACCGGGTAAGAAAATTTTTGAATCCCTTTATCCTTCGGAAGGATAACATCACCTAGAATCAAAAATAGCGAAAAACATATTAAAAATAATGTTGGATAATATTCACCCTTTAAAAAGGTGATTATAGCGAAAACTCCTGTAATCGAAGGTAGAAAATACTTTAAATATTTCAACATAATTTGATTCTTTATCCTGAATAAAGGTCTTTAAATTTAATTAATAAATAATAATTTCTATTTTGAAATATTTAATTATGAGTTTTTGAGATAATATGTTATATCCTCATCTGAAATAAATGTCAGCTCTAATATTCAATTAGAAAAAATAAATTTAAAATAAAAAACCCAATAATGAGGGGTTTGCCGAACTAAAGGGTTTTTAATTTGTTTTAAAGCAGTTTAAAAGCCTATATGGAAGAATCTTTTTCCTTATTTTTTGTTATTTTATAAACTGTTTTTTTTTCACCACTATGATAGGAATTCTTTTTATGAATATCTTCTACTTCTGCGTGCCTCAGACAATGTTTAGTGATAGAGTCATTGTGTTTTAAATAAAATATATCCCTATAATCCTTATCACTATAATGGTGCAATCTGAAGTTGGTACTCACTATATGACCACCACTAATAAAAAGGGCTATACTGAATAATAATTTTAATAACATATTTTTAAATTGTTTGTCCTCTGTGTTCTAAACTACCAAAATAATTCAATATAATAAAAGACGATTCATTCCCTACAACCAAACAATCTATCGGCATTCAATTTTCAGCCGTGTTAGCTAAATGAGTTTTAGCTATTTCAACAGCACCAACTTCTTTGTCTGTACAAACGCTCCTGCCTGTATCTGGTATAGGTAAACTCCTGCACTCACTGGTCTGCCTATACTGTCAGTAGCATTCCACTTGACTGACTTGAAACCTGCGGTCTGCGATGTGTTCATCAGTTGAGTTACCTCTCTCCCCAGCATATCGTAAATTGTCAGCGAAACAAAAGCTTGTTCCGGTAGGTCATAGCGTAGTGTTGTGATAGGATTGAATGGATTGGGAAAGTTCTGATAAAGAGAAAATGTCTCAGGTAAAGA
>CAXRJK010000094.1:0-4876 GCA_964230865.1 Winogradskyella sp. | reverse complement strand
GGCTATCAATCGAGGGTGCAACACCTGTTTGAACAAATGTACTATCAGCAAAAAGCCAAGTAATTGAAAGTATTATTGTTAGCAGTAAATTCTTCATAAAACATTCATTTAATTTTTAAAAGTCCTGTTAGATACTACGCTCTGATGCTGAGAATGTCAATGATGGATATCATAGCCTGTTGTGTGTAAGAGGTAGTAATATCAAATACACAGGGGGTGCTCCAATGGTTTGGGAGGGTGGCAAAGTGTGTCCGCCAAAAGTGTGTCCACTTTTTAGATAAATTTGGTATATGCTTGAATAGGTATGACACATTTAGCAATATTATTATATAAGTACTAAAAACAGAAAACCCCCGATAGTAAATCAGGGGTTTCTAACAGAGAAAAGTGATGTACCCGGGGACGGACTCGAACCGTCACGGATTATACATCCGAGGGATTTTAAGTCCCTTGTGTCTACCAATTCCACCACCCGGGCATCATAACTACAGAGGCGTCGGCCGGATTCGAACCGGCGAATAACGGTTTTGCAAACCGGTCCCTTAGCCACTTGGGTACGACGCCATTCATAATTTTTCAAAAAAACAGGGGGGAATTTACATTTCGTTATCACATACTCCCAATGTGCACATAATGTTTTTTTGAGAAAATTTCTTACAGTAATTTTAATTGTGGAATTAGATAAGTTAAATATGTATCAACATCTGAGAGATTTTGATGTTCCCAGCGTTGTATTGGATGAAATTTTTAAGGATGAATCTGACCTAAAAACTTTAACCGATGCGTGGGAAGATTTAAAATCCTCGGGGCTCTCTGATGATGACGCAGCCAAGGAAATTGCCTCAATCATTTTTAAGCTTGATCTATTTAAAGACCCCGAAATAGTGGAAGCTTTAGAGTCAATTAAAGATGGGCAGGATTTTTCCAAAAATTGATTTATTTTTCTGAAGTTTTCCCTCATTCCCAACAACACAAATTACTTTCTTCTCCAATACCGCATCAATCATTTCAGTTAGCTCACAAATGTGTTCTGACTTTGTTTCCATGACTTCTTCTCTGTGTTTTTTTATCATATCTTCATTAACCTTTTTAAAATAACGGGCTATACCTACTGAGCCCTTCATTTTAGGTGTCAGCGGTTTATCAAGAGAAGAGATTGAACCGATTATATATTTTCTCATCTCCCGTTCAGATGGGTTAAACTGCCTTAGATATTCATTTGTGCCTCTAAATACTTGTAGTGTTTTTTTCAAATTTGGGTCTCGATAAGAGGAAAATACTGTATCTCCGTTTCTTGCCAGTGATACAAATGAGCCATAAGCTCCTCCCTGAACTCTAACTGTATTCCATAAATAATCTAGCCCTGCAATTCGGCTAAAAACGGTCATTGCACCGGAATGTTTGAATCCCAATTGTCTAAAATTGTATCCCTGAGCGACATACTGAACACGAGATGGAATTGACAATCCCTCATTGAGAATTTTCGGAGTAGTTGTTATAGTTTCTTTTGATAATTTTCTATCTGGCAATTGCATGAGATAATTTTTTATATCATCTCGCAATAACTTTTCACTGCCTAATTCTGATGTTAACCCAATTACCATTTTTTCCCTATTATATAAGGTTAAGAGTATATTATTAAGCTTTTCTTTAAGGGTATCATAGCTATTATCAAAGTCCATATCTAACTGAAAGAGGAACCAATAGAATTCTAAACCACCTGTAAATTCATGGTGAATTCCAATTGAGTTTAGGTAAGATAGTAACCTCATAGAGGCAACCTGATGACCAGAGTGTGTTATTGTCATTTCCATACGAGATTTTAGCTCTCGTACAATTTCTCTAATTCTATTTTTATCATCAAAATTTGAGCTGGATAGAATTTCATGGATCAATCGATTAGAGTCTTTTATCTTAGGATTCAAGGCTTTGGTTGATACAGTTAATTTTGTCAAAAAATCTTCTGAGTTTTCAATCTGAAATGTATCCAATGAAAATCCAATCCCTCCGGTGTGGAATAGAATTTCATTGGACAGTTGCTCATAGGAATATTTCTCTGTGTTTACCTTACCTAGGATGGAAACCAGGAGAGATGTCCATTTCAGTTCATCCTCGGAAATCATCTGTGCATCAAAAAAGTATTTTACATAACCAATTCCTCGTGTATCTCCGGTGTGGAGGAGCCTGCTATTTCCATCAATATCATCAGTTATAATTTCAATATTTTCTGGCTTTCTATTTAAATCAGATAAATTCAGTAGTGGTATTGTTCTTAAATTTTTCTCCGAGTCTTCAGCTAACTGTCTATCTCTTAAATTATTTGTTTCAGCAATGATAGCGTTCATCTCACTATCTGATAGCTCAGACTTATAATTTTTGAGATTTTTGGTTTTTCTCAGCATCCTCTCCTCTGTCAGTCCTCTTTTGGGAAGAAGTGATATGGTCATCCGGTGAGGATTGTCAATTAGATATTCTTTAATCAGACCTTCGAAATACCCATTCCCTATCTTTTGCTTGATTGATTTCAGTGGTTTTTCAAATTCAAGTATTTCCAATGGGTTATTAGAATAAATCCAGTGTGCCAGCGATGACAGGCCAAAAACCAGCCCCTTGGGATATCCACCGAAATCTGCCTCCCTTAATCTGAATTCCTTTATATTCACAGACGCTCGCACAATTTGTTCATCTATTCCATTTTCAGCTAGGGAAGTCAGAGATTCATTAATAATATTTTCAAATTCTTCTTTTTTCTCAGGTAAAGTGTGTTTTGCAGTGATAGAAAATATTGGCTGCAATAATTCGCTATCAAACTGACCAAATATATCTTTACCTTGGTTCTCTTTAAGCAGTCTGTTTTTTAATGGTGAAGCTGGTGTCCCCAATAAGATATGTTCCAATATATCCATTCCTAATACAGTCTCAGGGCTTAAGTTTTTTCCCACAACATAGCTGAGGTTGAGATATGCTTTACTATCCTCAGGCTCTTCCTCTGAGAGAGGATAAACCAACTCCACTGATTTTTTTTCTGGAATTCTTGTTTGAATCCAGGAACCGATATTCATTTCTTTTCTTTGAAATTGATCTAAAAACCCTTCATCTAAAAATTTCAACTGCTTTTCTAGATTTCCATCTCCGTACAATATGATTTTACAGTTGGATGGATGGTAATACTTTTTATGAAATGCGATAAATTCTTCATATGTCAGTCCGGGTATTTCATCGGGCTCTCCCCCAGACTCATTTGCATATATAGTGTCAGGTAGAAGTGACTTCATAATTGAACGAAATAAAATCTGTTCTGGAGATGAAAAGACACCCTCCATCTCATTATAGACAACTCCTTTTATTTCCAAATTATCTTCGGAATTATTCAATTCATAGTGCCAACCTTCCTGTTTGAAAATATTAGGGTTTGAATAAATATTCGGAAAAAATACCGCGTCCATATAGACATCCATGAGGTTGAAAAAATCTTGATTATTTGTGCTTGCAACAGGGTACACGGTTTTATCAGGGTAGGTCATTGCATTGGTAAAGGTTTGCATAGAACCCTTAAGTAATTCTACGAAGGGCTCCTTACAGGTAAACTTTCTCGAACCGTTCAATACACAGTGTTCCAAAATATGAGGAATGCCGCGGCTGTTATCTGGTGGTGTTTTAAATCCAATTAAAAACACTTTATTGCTATCCGTATTTTCAAAGTGTAACAGCTCAGCTCCACTCTGCTCGTGTATTAGTCGCCGTGAAATAGAAGATATCTCATCTATTCCCTTTTCAGAGATCAGTCTAAATCCATAGTTTAATTCATTATTTTTCATTTTATTAATTCACATTATTTATTTTGATTATTTTGGCTCAATTCCCAAGCTAGACAAAAATGCGTTCAGATTTGGTTCTCTACCTAAAAATTCTTTGATAAGTATTTTGGGGTGAATGGTTCCACCGGGCTCAAAAATAATTTTTCGGAGCCGCCTCCCTGTCTCCCGGTCAAGAACTCCGTTTTCTTTAAAAACCGAAAACATATCTTGCGCATATACCTTTGACCAGAGATATCCATAATATCCCGCCTCATAGTCCACTAAATGGCCAAAAGATGCCTGCATTTTTGTGCCTTCAAGGTAGGGATATAGAGTCAACTCATTTTGAAGTATTTTAGCAATATCCGTTGTATTTAATTCACCATAGGGGTCAAACGAGTCGTGTAATGTAAAATCATATACACCATAAAAAATCTGCTGTAAAGTATTTAGACCGGAATTTACATTTTTTGCGGCGACCATTCTGTTCAATAATCTATCTGGTATTATTTTACCTGTCTGATAGTGTTTCGCAAATAGTTTTAAAACATCTTTTTCCCACACCCAATTTTCAAGTATCTGAGACGGTGCTTCCACAAAATCATCTAAAACAGAAAACCCAGAATAGCTGTAAAGCGGTGAAACTGTCAAAACTCCATGCAGCAGGTGACCAAATTCATGAAAAAAAGTTTCCACATCATCGTGAGGTAATAGAGATGGTTTTCCGCTCTGAGGACGTGGAAAATTACAGACCAGAGCCAACGACGGGATCTGACGTTCATCTTCAGTTAACTTGCCCATGTTAATACTGAACGCAGCTGCGTGTGTATACTTATTTTCTCTGGGGAACAGGTCAAGATAAAATCTCCCCAATAAGTTACCACTGAGTTCATCGTAAACCTCATACATGGTTACGTCCTTATGCCAGACCAAAGGAAATTCAATCTGCTTAAAACTTATGCCAAACAACCTATTGCAAATCTCAAATAATCCCTCTACTACCTGATATAATTCAAAATATTCGCTTACTTTTTCACTGTCCAGCTTGTATTTTTTTAGCTTCAATAGGTGTTCATATC
>CAXRJK010000093.1:0-7476 GCA_964230865.1 Winogradskyella sp. | reverse complement strand
TCAGTTTATACCTATAACTTTTATGATTCCAACTCTGGACATGAGAGTGCACCGGTTTATGATTGGGTTGAGATCAGCGAAATCGGGACAAATCTAGGACTATCAGATGACTCCCATATAAACGGAGTGGATATTGGATTTGATTTTCAGTTTTATGGTGAATCTTTTAACTCTATGACAGTGTGTTCTAATGGTTGGGCATCTTTTTTACCGTGTCTAGATGGAGACAGCAATGGGGAATGTAACTCTCTAAGCCATTTTTTCAATAACTCAATTACACATCCCATAGGTCCTTACGGTATGCTCGCCCCATTTTATGATGATTTAGATGATAATAATGGTGCTGAACCTCTAAATGTTTTTTCCTATAAGGATTTAGAAAACAACAGGTTTATTCTTCAGTGGGATAACATTGCGAACGGTCAGCATGACGAAGACTGTATCCCCGGCAATGATGAGTCATGTCCTAAAGAGACATTTCAAGTGATCTTAACAGAAAACGGTGAGATATTATTTCAATATAAAGAAATCAATAATGTAGATGACCACGGCTGTACGATTGGGATTGAATCACCAGATAAAAATGATGGCGTAGAGTATATATTTTTCAATCAGCAGAATGATAACGCCTCAGGACTGACAAATGAAATGGCAATAAAATTTATTCCAATCACACTTGGACTTGTGCAAGAAACTGTCCCTGAGAAATTTAGTTTATTCAATAACTTTCCAAACCCATTTAACCCATCGACAACAATACAATATTTTCTTCCAAAAAGATCTAAAATTGAGCTGACTGTTTTTGACCAATTAGGAAGAGAAATAAAGTACTTTGAGAGCAAGCTCCAAGAGCCGGGGATACACCAGATCCAATGGGATGGTACAAATCAGGTTGGAGATGTGGTAGGCTCTGGAACATACCTATATCAACTTAAATATAATGGTTTTTCCAAAACTGGAAAAATGTCACTGATCAAATAAATAAACCATATTTGTATAGTTGCGCATATATGCAACTATAATATAAATTCACCTCGCTGTGGAGTATCCATTAGAAATTTTCAAAGCCCTCTCAGAGGAAACTCGCTTTCGTATCATATTTATCCTTAGAAACGCCAAAGATGAATTGTGTGAATGCGATATAGCTGATATACTCGATGTTCCTCAATATAATATTTCCAAGCATCTAAATATTCTTGATAGTGCCGGTATGATCAAAAAACGAAAAGAGGGCAGATGGATTTTTTTAAGTCTCTCTGATTCACTTGATAAATTTAAATCCTCAGTCATCAATTCGCTTGGACATTTGAACAGTGAATTGATAAATGAAGATTTAACAAAAATGAAACAATTTTTAATTTCAACTAGTGGTAATCGATGTTCTTGATATTACTAGATATAGTAAAAAAATGTAAACATGAAAAAAAATAATTTAGTTGTAAATGAACATTTACAGAACGCATTAAAAATTGTCGGAGTAGTTATGTGTTTGTATCTGTTCCTTGTTGGGATAAAGGGCCTTTCCTCCGGAATCAAAAATATGGGCGGCGACTTTGCAAATGATATTCTAACCACCACCAGCGATCCTTTATTGGCACTTTTTATTGGAATCTTAGCTACAACATTATTTCAAAGCTCATCTACTACAACATCCATTATCGTAGGGATGGTCAGCGGTGGAGCGGTCACTCTCTCGGGAGCGATTCCAATGATCATGGGAGCAAACATTGGTACAACGGTCACAAACACGATTGTTTCCATTGGTCATATTAATAGAGGGAATGAATTTAAACGCGCTTTTTCTGCATCAACGGTTCATGATTTTTTTAATATTTTAGCGGTGCTGATTTTATTTCCCCTTGAATTAGCGTTTGGGTTTATTGAAAAATCAGCTACAGGTCTAGGGACTCTCCTGTTTGGAACTGTCAGTACCGATGAGGTATTTAAAAGTCCAATTAAAACAGCAATTAAGTGGGGATCAAAGCACGTTGAAAGCTTAAGCTTTGATAGCAATGGTCTCTATATATTTATTAGTGTTGTATTAACATTTTTAATGCTATTTAGTATTGTTAAATTGCTGAGAAGTTTGGTGCTAGATACCATAAAACAGTATTTTGACCAGTATATATTTAAGACAGCACTGCGTGCTATAATTTTTGGAATGATATTAACAATTATGGTCCAAAGTTCTTCAATTACAACATCTACGATCGTACCTCTTGCGGGAGCTGGTGTTGTTACTTTGAGACAAATATATCCGTTCACATTAGGTGCAAATATTGGTACAACTGTGACAGCACTTTTGGCGTCACTAACTCTGAATGTTACTGCTATGGTGGCAGCATTTGCTCATTTATTCTTTAATATTTTTGGTATTATTGTCATTTTTCTTAATCCAATACTAAAAGATATCCCTATAAAATTAGCAGAGCGGATTTCAGATATGTCAATTAAAAATAAGTTTATACCTGTTATTTATCTATTGATTTTCTTTTTTTCACTACCATTTTTAATCATCTTAATTGGGAGATTGTAATGTTTAAACAAATTTTTGAGATATTTAAATCCGATAGTTTATTTGAGCAAGCGCTAAGTGAGTGTCATGAGATGCTGGATATTGATCTTACTATGTTCAGCGCATCTATAAATTCGCTCAGGAAGTCTGATTCTTCAAAAATTGATATTGATATATTTGCGATGGATAAAAAAATAAATGAATTTGAGCGCGATGTACGCAGAAAAGTTATGACTCACCTGGCTGTAGGTGGTAAGGAGGATATAGGTTCAGGGTTGGTGCTAGTTAGTGTGGTGATTGATATTGAGCGAATAGGTGATTATACCAAAAATATTTATGATTTGGCAGTAAATCATCCCAAAATATTGAAAGGGGGTAGCGCGGAAAAGAGACTGACTGAAATAGAAGAGATATCTTTTAAACTATTTGAAGATACAATTGAAGCATTCAAAAATCAGGATATAGAAAAGGCGCGGGGGCTAATGGGATTTTATAAAGAGAAAATATCTTCTCAGAGTGATGCCATTACTCATGATGTAATTTTAGGAAATATAGATGACCTCGATATAGGTAGCGCTTCCGCAGTAGCTTTATATGCGCGCTATTTAAAACGAATTGCAGCTCACTCAAGAAACCTGATCTCAAGTGTTGTTAATCCATTTGAAAAAATTGGATATCCTGAGTAAATGTACAAATTTATCTGGTTATATTTATCCTCATTTGGGATTATGTTTGCGGTATGTTCCTGGTGTCAGGAATCTGGGGTTTTAGATAGAGAAATGGGCTCGTTGAAAGGCTTTATTGCATTATTATCTGGAACGATTCTCTACATAGCTGTTGGCAGAAGATTATAAAATTATATATTGGTTGAATCAAACCCATTGATAAAATTTTAACAATTATTTTTTTTAATGGAACTCTTTGTTCCATTTTGAGTATAAAGCTAATTTCGCACCCATAATTTTAATGTTTACGGAGGAATATAAATGATAAATGTGAAAAATTTATCTAAGAATTATGGTCCTGTAAAGGCTGTCAAATCCATCGATTTTGATATAAATGATGGTGAGATTGTCGGTTTTCTGGGGCCTAATGGTGCAGGTAAATCTACAACACTGAAAATGTTGACAGGATATCTGGCACCTACATCTGGTAGTGTAACAATCAATAACATGGATATTCTGGAAGAGGAGCTTGAAATACAGAAAAGTATCGGCTATCTACCAGAGCTAAACCCAATCTATCCAGAGATGATAGTATATGACTATTTACAGTTTATTGGATCCATTAGAAATATAAAAGGGAAACAGTTTAGTCAAGCGTTAGGGAGAGTCATTGAACAGTGTGGACTGAAGGGTGTCCTTCACAGGCATATTGGAAACTGTTCGAAAGGTTATAAACAGAGAATTGGTTTAGCTGCTTCTATGATACACGATCCAAAAATTCTAATCCTTGATGAACCTGTCACTGGGCTAGATCCCAATCAAATTGTTGAAATTCGTGAGCTTATCAAGGGATTGGGAAGAGAAAAATTGGTTTTGATCTCGAGCCACATTCTTCAAGAAATACAGGCAACAGTCGATAGGATTATCATTATTAATAATGGAAAAATTGTTGCGGATGGAACCAGCGAAGATTTGATATCAAACTCTCAGGGAAGTACAACTTTATCTATGGAGCTTGTCAACGCTACAAAAGAATCACTAGAAGAGATGAAAGCTGTAGTTCCCAGTGTAAATTTAAAGAGTTTTTCAGAAGGTAAAGATAGCTCAATAGCAAAACTTGAATATCCTTTGGAAAATGACCCACGAAGAGATATTTTTACCTACGGTGTAGAAAAGGGTTGGATTATTTTAGAAATGGCAACTACCAAATCTAATCTGGAAGATATATTCCGTAAGTTGACAGTGTCGGAGGTTGCAGATGCCTAATGTAAAATCCATATATATAAAGGAGCTTCGCTCATACTTCAACAGTCCCATGGCATATATATTCTTGGTAGTATTTGCTGTTGTGAATGGTTACTTCTTTACCAATACTTTCTTCCTGATAAATCAATCAGATATGAGAGCGCTGTTTAATATAACTCCATTAGTGTATCTATTTTTTATTCCAGCAGTTTCAATGAGTCTTGTTGCAAGGGAGAAAAATTTAGGAACTATTGAGTTGATCAACACACTTCCAATCAAAACACATGAGTTTGTGTTAGGTAAATATTTGGCATCAGTTACCTTAATTGTAGCTGGATTAGTGATTACACTTGTTCATTTGTTTACACTTATGCAGGTAGGCACAAATATAGATTATGGAGCTGCAATTTGTGGGTACTTTGGATTGGCTTTAGTTGGCGCTGTTTATGCATCTGCAGGGACATTTGCCAGTAGCGTTACCGATAACCAAGTTGTAGCGTTTATAATTGCTGTTTTCATAGTTATTGTATTTTGGCTTTTGGATAAAATGCTCATTTTTGTTCCGGTTGGATTAGCTGGCTTTGTACAGTTTATGAGTGTGGACTATCATTTCACCAATTTATCCAGAGGAGTTATTGATAGTCGGAACTTGATTTACTTTGCTTCAGTTATTGGATTTTTCCTATTTCTAACAACCAAAAATATGGAGGTTAAAAAATGGAAATAAGACAGAAATTTGAGTGGAAAAAATCCTTTTCTGTTCCGGTCATGGTTATCGCTGCTTGCCTGGTTTTATTAAATCTTACTTCACGGAACTGGTTCAGCCGCCTTGACCTTACAGATAATAAAATGTACACTCTCAGCTCTTCTAGTCGTTCAGTTGTAAAGAAAATTGATGATTTGATGACTATGAAAGTGTTTTTCTCCAACAACCTACCGGGTGAATATGGAAATAACCGTCGCTACCTACAAGATATCTTAGAAGAGTATGCCGCATTTAGTAAGGGAAATATCCGGTTTGAATTCAACACCCCTGATGAAAACGAAGATGTGGAACAGGAAGCACAGAGAATGGGGATTCAACCTGTACAGCTTCAAGTGATAGAGAACGACAAAATGGAAGTGAAACGAGTTCATATGGGGCTTGCTATTTTGTATCAGGATGAAAAGGAAGTAATCCCGGTCATTCAGTCCACCACAGGTTTGGAGTATGAAATCACTACCAAAATAAAGCGGTTAGTTGAAACTGAAAAACCAGTCGTTGCTGTTGCAAAGGCAGAAACACAGGAAGGAATTGAGAACACCGCAATCATGGATAAACTACGTCAACGGTATAACGTACGGTCTGTTGATTTAAGTAGCGCAGTTTCAAAGGAAATTGAGTTAATTCTAATTAACGGTGTTGAAGATTCTCTATCAATAGAAGAAAAAGAAAATCTAGAAAATTATATTGACCGTGGCGGTAATATATTTTTGGCTCAGTCTCATGTTAAGTCCGACCTCTCAACTCAGCAGGCAAGCGTGATCAGCTCTGATATATTTGAACTGGTTCGCACCTATGGTATCTCTCTTGAAGAGAACCTCGTTTTAGATCGTACCTGTGGCAGGGTTAATGTTCAGCAAAATATGGGGTTTATCCGTATGGCAGTTCCAATGGAATATCCGTTGCTTCCAATTATACGCAGCTTTAACAGAGATGAAGTTGTGGTAGGTGGTTTAGAACAGGTTCAATTATTTTTTGCGAGTGAAGTTTCAAGTATAGATAGCCTATTGGATGGTTTCGAAGTAAATGTTCAACCTTTGATGTACACATCTAACAAATCAGGATTGATGACAGGATCTTTTAATTTGAACCCGGATCCAAAAAATAACCCCGCACTAAAAAGTTTGGATTTACCCAAAAAACTGGTTGCTGTCAGATCTGAAAGAACTAGCAAAGAAACCAGCTCTATGAGCCAATTGATTTTAGTAAGTGATTCCCGCTTTTTCATGGATGGAGCAGGAGGGTCATCACCTGAAAACCATATTTTAGTAATGAATGCGGTAGACTATCTTTTGGGAGATAAAGAGCTCATATCACTTCGTTCTAGAGAAATAACCAGCAGACCTCTGGACCCTGAATTAGAAGATGGAACCAAGAGATTTTTAAAATGGATGAACATTTTATTGCCATCTTTATTAGTGGTGGGATTTGGATTTTTTAGAATTTCAAGATTGAAAAGCCGTTCAAAGATTTTGGAGGAGTTCTATGACTAAACAAGCAAAACTTGCATTAGGTGCTCTGGTCGTACTAGCCGTTTTATATTTTATAAACAGCAGAGCTCAGAATCAGTATAAAGCAAAAGACACTGACTTATTTTCAAAAAATAGAGAACACATAACCAGAATTTTTATTCAAAAAAATTCTGAAGAATTGGAATTGGTAAAAGAGGATACTCTTTGGAATATTTCTGGCCATGATACTCTATCAATGAAAAAGAATATTTTAAATAATTTCTTCGATGACCTTGAAGGAATAGAGAGGGAGGAATCTCCCATATCTACAAATCCAAAAAACTGGGGTAAATATTCAGTAGATGATTCTGCTGGCACACATTTATCTCTTTTCGGATTAAATGATAAAGAACTAAGTAGATATGTATTAGGCCGCTCTAAAACTAATTGGAGTCAGAATGCAATTAGAATTGATGATAAGCCCGAAGTCTATCTCACATCTAAAAATATACTTCACCGTCTTCAGACTCGACCCACATATTGGGGTGAAAAACCAAAACCACCAGAAGAGGAAGAGCCAGAGCTCCCAGATATAACTATTCCATCTCCTCCGGATACTACCGGTTCTTAGCTATTTTGAAAACCCCACATTTGTGGGGTTTTTTATTGTTGTGTATGGTTATAGATAACCTTTTATCCCACAAACAAAAAACCCTACGAATGTGAGGCTACTCTTCTTCTTCACTTGAAGTATTTTCCTTCTTCATTTGTGTTGAGGTCAAACCTGCGCTAATTGCAACTCCTACACCTATGCCTAATGCTATATTATTTAGAGAC
>CAXRJK010000092.1:0-12833 GCA_964230865.1 Winogradskyella sp. | reverse complement strand
TTATTTTTGTTTTGATGCTTACTTGGCTTGTTTTGGCGGTATTCTCAATGGTCATTGCAAATTTGTTTGTTTCTGTTCCTACAGCTGTTCTCCCAATTAATATTGAGATACTAATGGCACTGGGAATGGGCTGGCTCATTTATAAAAAAAAAACTAGTACTCTCATTCTTTCAATAATTGCTCTGGGGCTACTCTACATTTTCATTTGGGTAGGTATACAATTCCCTTTATCTTTTGAAATATTTGATTTATCAATAAACAGCCAGACAAATCTTTGGATTATCCTTTTGCTAATTTATGCCGGCATAGCAAGTTTGTTGCCTGTTTGGTCCTTACTTCAACCCAGAGATTTTATAAATAGCCATCAACTTATAGTTGGCTTAGTATTAATTTACGGAGGACTATTTATTGCTAGACCTTTAATAGATGCTCCAATGATTCGTTTGGCATCAGATGGAGCCCCACCAATTTTTCCGTTTCTGTTTGTTACCATTGCCTGTGGTGCTATCAGTGGCTTTCATGGATTGATATCTTCTGGAACAACGTCAAAGCAAATTGATAAAGTAAAAGATTCACGACTCATTGGATATGGTGGAATGCTAGGAGAAGGGATGTTGGCGCTGGCTTCAACTTTAGCTGCAGTTGCGGGGATAGCACTAGTCAGTCAATGTCATCTTCCATCTATCGGATATGTTGAACAATTGAGCTGGGATTTGTATTATGACAGCTGGCCACATGCTACTGCAAATAAAGCTAAAGCGTTTGTCCTAGGAGGTGGAGCGTTTATCCAAAAACTGGGATTCACAAAAGAATTTGCTCATACTATTATGGCGGTTTTAGTCATTTCATTTGCGGCTACAACACTGGATACAGCTACACGGATTCAACGCTTTATCATAACTGAATTAGCTGGTGGACTTTCCATACAATTATTCAAGAAGAGGATTCCTGCTACTTTTTTGTCTATTCTTCCCGCTCTTTTTTTAGCGATGTGGACTGTCTCTGACCCGCTGACTGGAGAGTCTACCCAAGCTGGATGGGTATTGTGGCCCATTTTTGGTGCAAGCAATCAAATGTTAGCAGCCTTGACACTTTTAATACTTTGCCTTTATTTTTTTGCTGAACGAAAACCTATATTACCATTGTTTATTCCTTTTGTATTTATCACAGTCATAACTTTATTGACTTTATTTATCAAAGCAGGAACATTTATACATACAAATTTGTTATTATTTACACTTAATATACTACTTATTGGATTAATCTTTTGGATGTTGGTTGAGGGGAGTATAGCATATTTTAATCAAAAAAACGCTTTTCAATCGGAATAATTATGAGTGAACAATTACAACTATTTCAAGATGCTAAAGAGGAATGGAAAACAGAATCTAATTCTTCCAAAATACGACCCTATAATTTTGATACGGTTAGTGGGGAGAAAGTGAGTTTACTTTATCATCCTGATTCAAATGAAAATAAGTATTTAGAAAAATTAGGCTTCCCTGGACAATTTCCATTTACCCGTGGTATTCATTCTAACCTATACAGAGGCAGGTTATGGACGATGAGGCAGTTTTCGGGATTTGGGACACCAGAGGAGACCAATGAAAGATATCATTTACTGCTTTCTCAAGGTCAGACAGGTTTGTCAGTTGCATACGATATGCCTACACTTATGGGATATGATCCAGACGATCCAATGGCAGAAGGAGAAGTTGGAAAATGTGGAGTTAATGTTGCATGTCTTCTAGATATGGAGCGCTTGTTCAAAGGAATTGATTTAGGAAAAATATCTGTCTCCCAAACCATAAATGGTCCGGCTATGATTCTACTGGCTTTTTATATTGCAGCTGCAGAGAATCAGGGTATCAACCCAAAACAATTAAGGGGAACACTTCAAAATGATATTCCGAAAGAGTTTATTGCTCAAAAGGAATGGATTTTTCCTCCTGAACCGTCTATGCGGATTATTACAGATATGATACAATATTGTACAGACTATATGCCTCAATATAATACAATCTCTATCAGTGGTTATCATATTCGGGAAGCTGGTTCCACTGCCGCACAAGAGTTAGCATTTACCCTTGCAGATGGATTTACATATATAGATTATGCCATTCGTTCAGGTCTGGATGTGGATGATTTTGCCCCGAGGTTATCTTTCTTCTTTAATTCTCATTTGGATTTTTTTGAGGAAATTGCTAAATACAGAGCAGCTCGTAGAATCTGGGCTCGTAGATTAAAAAATATTTATAAAGCGAGAGACCCAAGGTCTTGGAAGCTGAGGTTTCATACTCAAACAGCGGGATGCACGCTCACTGCTCAGCAGCCAGAGATTAATATTGCAAGAACAGGATTTCAAGCAATGGCTGCTGTGTTAGGCGGAACTCAGTCTTTGCATACAAATTCCATGGATGAAACTCTAGCATTACCTACTGAAAAAGCTGCCCAAATAGCTCTGAGAACCCAGCAATTAATAGCTTATGAAACTGGTCTCGCGAATGTGGTTGATCCATTGGGAGGCTCATGGTATGTGGAGTCATTAACAGATAAAATGGAAGAAGAAGCTGAGAAATATTTTCTCAAAATTGATGAGTTAGGTGGAGTTGTTCCTGCAATTGAAGATGGATATTTTCAGCGTGAAATAGCAAAAGCGGCTTCAGATTATCAGAGAAAGGTAGATTCAAAAGAGAGAGTTGTGGTCGGGGTAAATGAATTTGTCAATAAAAATGAAGAAATTGAGATTCCTATTTTGACCATAAGTGGTAATGCTCAAAAACATCAATCTTATAACCTTAAAAAAATGAGGGAGAGTAGAGATACTAAAATCCTGCAAAAATCATTAGATGAGGTTACGCAAGCCTGTAAAAATGGAAATAATCTTATGCCTCCTATCATTAATGCTGCACGCTCACTTGCAACATTAGGAGAAATTGTTAGGGCAATGAAACCCCACTTTGGTGAATGGGTAGAAGGGTCAGTATTTTAATTTATAGGTAATTATTATGTCACCAGGAAGAAAAAAATTTACTGTAATGATTTGTGGAATAGCATGTGTCATTATTTTTTGGGTGTATTGGGTATCTTCTGGAAAAATAGGAGATGAATCTGGGTTAATCCAATTTTTATCAGTTGAGCAATTAAAAGCTCATCCAATTGAAAAAAAAGTCAAACTAGGAGGAGTTGTAAAAACCGGTTCCATTCGGATATCCAAAAAAAACAAACTTGATGTAGAATTTCTTTTAAAAGAAGGGGAAAATGATTTACCTATAAATTACAATGGTGTTCGTCCGGATCTGTTTAAAGATGAAGCTGAAGTTATTGTTACAGGTATATATACTGATGGAGTATTTCAAGCAGAAAATCTTCAGACAAAATGCGCTTCACGATATGAGGGTGATTTAAGAACTGAAGCTGCATACGAACTGGAAAAACTATGACCCCTATCGTTGGGAGTATAACATTAAACCTGGCTTTTGGATTTTGTATTCTGTCAACGTTCCTTTTTTTAATTTATCAAAAAAAAGGAGATAGCCGCCTTTACCATGTGAGCAGAAACATGGTTATTGTTGTTAATGTTTTGAGTTTATTAGCAACGATAATTCTTATTAGATTACTGGTAGTAAGTGATTTAAATGTAGATTATGTTGCGCATTATACTTCCCTAGAAACTCCATTTTTTTATAAAATTACTGCATTATGGGCTGGGCAGTCTGGTTCACTCTTATTCTGGCAAGCTGTATTATCTGTTTATTGTTTAATTGTTGTATTCCAAAATAAATCCCGACACATACGCTATATGCCATGGGTGTTCATCTCCTTGAACTGTGTGCAGCTCTTCTTCCTTTGCTTGACGAACTTCATAACAAATCCGTTTAAACCAACAGAAACAGATTTTACTTTACTAAACGGTTTGGGATTAAATCCTCTACTTCAAAATGTGACTATGGCAATTCACCCGCCTACACTTTATTTGGGCTTTGTGGGATTTACAATTCCTTTTGCATTTGTTATAGCAGGACTTTTGAATGGAAATTCAAATCCATTATTGTTAAAGACCATCCGAAAGTGGACACATGTAGCGTGGTTTTTTCTTAGTTGTGGAATAATATTAGGTGGATGGTGGGCTTATCAGGAGTTAGGGTGGGGAGGTTACTGGGCTTGGGATCCAGTTGAAAATGCGTCTTTTATGCCGTGGCTAACGGGAACAGCATTTATTCATTCCATTATGATACAGGAAAAGAAAAACATGCTGAGAGTGTGGAATGTCGTTTTAATAACGTTAACATTTGCACTAACTATTTTTGGTACATTTTTGACTCGTAGTGGTGTGATGTCTTCTGTACATTCATTTACAGCATCTTCATTGGGGCCTCTTTTTTTAGGATTTGTAATAATAATTCTTGTTGTCTCCATCAGCTTGCTTGTTTATCGTCTCCCCAAACTGAAAACATCAAAAAGGTTAGAATCTATAACCTCTAGAGAAAGTGGGTTTTTATTTAACAATGTTGTGTTTGTTGTTTTGTGTTTTACAGTATTCTGGGGGACTGTTTTTCCTGTCATTTCCGAAGCGGTAAATGGTACAAAGATTACGGTTGGTCCACCGTTTTTTAATCAGGTAAACACACCTATTGGTATCTTTTTATTGGGATTAACTGGGGTTGGCCCTTTGCTTGCTTGGAGGAAGACTTCCCTTAGCAATATGAAAAGGAATTTATTGATACCTTTATTATTTATGATAATATCATTTCCCATCCTCTGGTATTTAGAATATAAAAATTATGTTTTTATTACTTTGAGTTTAAGTGTTTTTGTTATTTCAGCAATATTAACTGAATTTATTCGAGGGATTAAAATAAGAAAAAATAAAAGCGGTGAAACTATACTTTTATCCATTATTAAAATGATTTCTCAAAATCGTAGCAGATATGGAGGATATATTGTTCATATTGGAATTGTATTTATGTTTGTTGGATTTACAGGGCATGCCTTCGATAAGGAAAAAGAATTTGGATTATCACCGGGACAGAGTGAACTCCTAGGAAGTTACCAGTTTGAACTGATAGAGATTGAAGAAATAGAGAGACCAAACCATCTTGCATGGATAGCAACATTGAAGGTTAGTGAGAATCAAGGAAAATACCTTACTCATTTATATCCAGAAAAACGAATATATTTTCATCGCTCTCCAGATGAAAGTAGACGTCAACCCCATAGTGAATTAGATATATACAGTCGTTTAAACAGGGATATCTATTCGGTTTTTAATGCAGTAGATATTGAAACTAATATTGCCTACTTTAAAATTATGATTAATCCTCTGGTACGTTGGGTTTGGATAGGTGGATGTGTGTTGGCGATTGGTGCATTAATTGCTTTTAATCCCAGAAGAATACAAAAATAGTGGAAATAATATTTGTCATCATCATTTTTACTGTGTCAATTATTTTTATTGTGCAACCCCTGTTTTTAAATGATGCTCAAAGTGAATCAAAATTATTTAATTCAGAAAGTCAACTTCAGGAAAAATCAATTCTTTATAAACAAATTAAAGAATTGGAATTGGATTATGATCTAGGGAATATATCAAAAGAAGATTTTAAACAGATAAGAAGCCAATTAAAAAAAGAGGTTTCAATAATTATTGAAACTTCATCTAGGTAAAACTAAGTTTAAAATAATGCTTAAAATTGAGAACCTTTCGAAATATTATTATCACAAGCCGGTTTTAAAAAATGTCACTTTAAAAATACGAAAAGGAGATGTTGTAGCGGTTATGGGCAAAAACGGTGCTGGCAAATCCACTTTATTAAAAATCGTATCAAGTTTAGTCATTCCCAATAAAGGCACATTACAGCTTAATTCAGAGGATATAACTCCACATAATTATAAGATTCGAAAAGATTTACTTTATATGGGGCATGAACCGGGGTTTTATTCTGCATACACATGTGTAGAAAATTTATTGTTTTGTTCTAATTTATATAATTTGAATCAGCCTATTTCTGTAATTAATAAGGTTCTTGATCAGGCGGGATTAAAATTCATGAAAAATAAACCGATTCGATTTTTTTCCCAAGGGATGCTACAAAGATTGAAAATAGCGGCAGTCAATCTAATCCCATGGAAGCTTTTACTTTTTGATGAACCATTCAATGGATTAGATGGTGAAGGAAAGCAAATATTTAATTCAATGATATCGAATTGGAAGAGTCTCGGTAAGACCATGATATTTGTGTCACATAAAATTGACTGGGTTTTAAATACCTGCAGCAGGGTGATTGTATTGGATAACTCAAGTATTGTTATTGATAAGCCAACTTCCATTGAACTTGAATCTGTTTTAGAAAATATTCTTTATAAGATGGTTCCAATTAAAGTTTTGAATAAATGCTAATAACTCTTTTAATTCACGAATTCAAAATAAACTTTAGAACAAAAGAAGCACTTTTTTCTATGTTATCATTCGGAATAGTTCTCATGGTTTCCTTTGTTTTATCATTTCAAATCTCAGAAAATAAAATACTTTTTTTCCTTCCAGGATTTTTCTGGATTACGGTATTATTTGTGTCGGTGTTAGGAATTAACCGGATGTTTTCCCATGAATTATCATTTTGTGCTATTACACTGTTGACTTCAGGACCAGTGAATAGGGGATTGATATTTTTTTCTAAAACCATAATAGGAACTGTATACTTGGTAGTAGTTGAAATAGCACTTTTAGGATGTATATGGTTTTTTTTTCACATATCATTTTTTAACCAAGTGTATCTTTTCTTTGGGCTATTGCTGATTGGAAATTTTAGCATTATGGTGACCAGTGTTTTTATATCAGGATTGACTCTAAGTTCAAAAATGAGCAATGTGTTAGTTCCACTATTAGTATTTCCATTACTTTCACCTGTAATTATTTCTCTAACTAAATCTACCCTAGGAATCCTTCAAAATTCACCGTTTTCTGAAATCCAAGTTTGGGTTTTATTAGTTCTAACTTATTTTGTATTATTCACGCTTTTAGGATATGGTTTATTTGACTATTTAACTGAGGAATAATGCTGTTTTTTTCAAATAAGTATAGAATGCTCTGGTTTTTTGCAGTTTTGATACTATTCCTAATTAATTGTATCCTGATATGTTTTTACACTCCTATGATACCAGATCAACATTGGGCACAGAAAATATTTTATTTTCATGTACCTTCTGCGTGGATTGCATTCCTATCATATTTTATAGTCATGATTACAGCTATTCTTTTTTTATATACTAATCACAAACATTGGGATAATGTAAGCCTCGCTGCAGCAGAAATTGGGACATTGTTTACAGCAATTGTATTAATAACTGGTCCAATTTGGGCTCACCCTGTATGGGGAAAAGCATGGAGTTGGGAGCCACGTCTTACAACCACATTAATTTTATTTTTAATTTATATTGGATATTTTATGATAAGATCCTTTGGAGGTAATCCGGAAAAGGTATCCCGAGTGGCTTCTGTTCTTGGTATTATTGCTTTTGTGGATGTTCCTATTATTTATTTTGCTGTAGATATGTGGTCATCTGAGTTTCAATCCCATCCTCCTAGAACGGTGGTCGCTGAATCTAGCTCAGATATACAACTATACTTTTTATATTCTTTTTTTACTTTTATCTGTCTCTATGTACTTATGCTTAATTATAGAACTCATGTAATAAAATTAAGCGAGAAATATCAAAGATATGATATATAACTTCTTATTTAATTTTGCTGCATCTTTAGGAATCATTATCATATTGATTTTTATTTGGTTTTTTTATCAACTAAAAAAAGAAAAGTATTTTATTTTAAAATCTTCAGAGAATTATAGGGAGTAATTTATGAAGCGAAAAAATGTTCACGTTGTTGGTACAGGAACGATTGGAGAACCATTAATAGGACTACTTTGTGATTTTAGAGATAAGCTTGGGATTGACAGTATCACTTTCAATAAAAACACACCACTGATGTCTGATAAATCTAAGGTTACTGATCTGATTCGCCGAGGCGCAAGGCTTGCCGTGGATGAGTTGAAAAGTCAAGCATTTAAGGAAATGGGAATGGAAGCAGATTTTGAAACAGAAGAAGCAATTAAGAGAGCGGCTGTTGTTATAGATTGTACTCCCAAAGGTATAGGGCACAAAAATAAGGAAAAATATTATTCGAAGTTCAAGGACAGTGTAACCGGTTTTCTAGCTCAGGGGAGTGAAGATGGATTTGGTAAAAAATATGCTCGTGGAATTAATGATGTATCTTTGGAGCAAAGAGATCAATTTATTCAGATAGTTTCATGCAATACTCATAACTTATCGTGTATTACGAATACTTTAGCTGTTAATAATGCCCCGGACAATTTGAAAGAAGGAATTTTTGTCTGTATACGGCGGGCTACTGATATAAGTCAGGCATCTGGCTTTATCCCCTCACCACAGGTAGGACAACATAGTGACTTAAGTTTTGGTTCCCATCATGCTAAAGATTCAGCAGCATTGTTCAATACATTAGATATGGATTTAAATTTATTTTCATCTGCTATGAAGGTCCCAAGTCAGTATATGCACATTGTTTGGTTTCATTTAAGGGTAAAGGAGCCGACCACATTGAATGAAGTTATAGATAAGCTAGAAGCAAATCCACTTGTTGCATTGACCGAAAAAGATATGACTAGCACAGTTTTTTCCTTTGGTAGAGATCATGGTCACTTTGGGAGAATTTTAAATCAAACAGTTGTGGTAGCTCAAACGCTCAATGTAAGGAATAATAATGAAATTACCGGTTTTTGTTTTACTCCTCAGGATGGGAATTCGCTTTTGAGTACAATTGCAGCGACAGAGTGGTTTATGTATCCGAGATCCTATGAAGATAAAATACAATGTATGTCTGAATATTTTTATGATTGGATTTAATTTTATTTTATATACAGGTGGGTTTTGAGTATTGTCATTGACTATGTCACTGTAGGACCTTTTCAGGAAAATACATTTTTTGTATGGAATAAGAATTCAGATTCTGTACTTTTGATTGATCCGGGAGATGACCCGGATACTATCCTGTTAAAAATTAAAAGTTTAAGTTTGAATCCGGTTGGTATTATTAATACTCACGCGCATTTAGATCACGTAGGTGCAGTCGCTGTGATCAAAGATGAATTTTCTGTTCCATTTTATCTCCACCAAGCCGAAAAACAAATTTTGGAACATTATCCTGATATGTGTAGTATGTTTGGAATAAAAGCCAGAAAAGTTCCTAAAGTAGATCATTGGATCAACGGAGATTGTGATATACAGATTGAGGAGTTTACTATTACATGTATAGAAACCCCTGGTCATACGCCTGGTGGTACAACTTTTTTAGTTGAGGAAAACTGCTTTTGTGGAGACACCCTATTTTCTGGCTCAATTGGGAGAACCGATTTGCCTGGAGGGAATTATACAACACTTATGGAGTCGCTTAAGAAGATGAAAAACAGATTAAATCATGATTGGAACATTTTCCCAGGACATGGACCAAAAACAACCATGAAAAACGAATTGTATAATAACCCATTTTTAGTATCAATAAAGGATTGAAGCTGTTCAGCTTATTAGAATGATATGAAAGATTTACAGACTTGGTTCATGTATAATCCTCAACTTCGAAAGTTAATCCCATCTAATTCCCACATTCTGATTGCAATATCAGGTGGTATGGATTCGGTTGTCTTAACCCATTTATTTAGAAAAATCTATAGTGAATATAAATATAAACTAACTTTAGCACATATAAACCACAGTTTAAGAGATGATGCAAATAAAGACATGAAATTTGTATGTGATTTAGCAAAAGAATGGAATATTCCATGCGAAACTATGCAGCTAAACCCAAAGACAAAAGATAAAAACGAAAGTGTTGAAGCTTGGGCGAGAGAAAAGCGTTATCTTGCTCTTGAAAAAATAAGGAAAAAAGTACAAGCAGATTTCATTTGTACCGCTCATCATAAATCTGATCAAGCAGAAACTATTCTAATGCGATTAGCTTTAGGCACCGGAGGGAAAGGCTTAAAGGGTATTCGCAGTAAAACAGGGAATATTCGAAGACCACTTCTTCAATTTTTAAAAACCGAATTGATTGATTATTCTCAACAACATGGGCTATCATTCGTAGAGGATGAAACAAATCTAGATATAACTATACCAAGAAACTTCATTCGTCATAATATAATTTCTCCATGGAAAAAACAGTGTGACCATATTGAAAATGGAATATTTAAAACGAGCAGTAATATTTCAGATCTTTTTGATGCTGTTTCATTTTCGGTTGAATATTTCTACAATAAATTTGTTAAAATTGAAAATGACCCCCAAGAAATCTCATTAATGAAAAGTGATATTAATTCCCTCCCGACACTTCTACAACTTCACCTTATAAAGAAATGTATAGGTCTTGAAAAATATCAGTGGAGAAAACACAATTGGAAGGACCTGAGGTCATTTTTAGTTAATTCAGAAACTGGAAATATTTTAGGGTTTGAATCTAATTGGAAAATCTTAAATAATCGGTCTCAATGGATACTTTTTAAAAGTAATGATAAACTAAAATCATCTTTTACGGTCTTTCCAAATGGGACAAGCTATTGCGGTGATTATATTATCAACTGGGAGTGGTTCAACCAACCAATTACAATAAGTAATAGAGACCCAAATTCAGAGTTTATTGATGGCTCAGTAATCGAAAATCGAAAACTTCAGCTGAGACCATGGCATTATGGAGATAAGTTCCAACCCTTAGGAATGGAAGGACGGAAGAAGGTAAGTGATTTTCTTATCGATGAAAAAGTTAATCTTTATCAAAAATCTAATCAAATGGTACTTGCCGCAGACAACGAAATTGTATGGGTTTGCGGTTATAGAATCAGTGACTGGGTAAAAGTAACAACGAATACATTAAAACCTGCTAAAATAACCTTAGGACTGAATCGATGAGTGAGACAAAAAACATTCATGGATATGATCTTGCCCCTCTTTTTTCTTTACAAGAAATCCGGGAAAGAGTTAAGCAATTGGGTGAGGAAATATCATATAATTTTCGAAATGAGATTCCAATTTTTATAGGTGTGTTAAATGGAAGTTTTATTTTTTTAGCGGATTTACTTAGGGAATTAAAAATTGATTGCGAAATGGATTTCATTAAACTATCTAGTTACAATAGAACCCATTCCACCGGAACCGTACATCTGTTAAAGGATATTTCAGCAGATATCACTGGAAGGCATATAATTATTGTAGAAGATATTATTGACTCCGGTCTCACCATTCGCTTTTTAAAAAACCGCTTGGAAGATGCAAGCCCCAAATCTATTACTACGGTATCAATGCTTTATAAACCAAATGTAGCAAAATTGGATTTTTCAATAGATTATATAGGTTTTGAAATCCCCAGTGATTATGTTGTGGGTTATGGTTTAGATGTAAATCAAAAACTTCGTCATCTCCCTGGAATTTACAAGTTAGAAAATGATATTAAAAAATGAATAATAATAGAAAAAATAATAACAGAAAAGATAATCTAAAACAGAAAGAGAAATTCTCATCTGGGAATTCAGACAAAAAACAAAACAGTACTGTTAATCAACAATTTCAGTGGAAACGTGCCGGAAAAACATCTCTAATCTGGGTAATGATAATTACAGCTGCTATCTATCTTTCTGGGATGTTTACAGATAATGCTAAGAAGGAACCCATTTTACAATTTTCTCAATACATCGAATTTTTAGAAAATAACCAGATTTCTGAAGGGACTTTTGTTGATAATATATTTCACGGTACCCTAAAAACACCCCAATCAATTATAACCGATTTTGGTATCCGAGAAAATATTATTCATTTTCAGGTGGTACTTCCATTTATTGACCAAAGTGTAATGGATGAATGGAATAAATATGGTGTAGATTATAGTTTCAAAAAAGAAAGCATTGATTGGACAGGTTATTTGTTAAATATGCTTCCCTGGCTATTATTAATAGCATTTTGGATTTTTATTATGAAGAGAATGCAAGGTGGAGCAGGAGGAATGAACAATGTATTCAATTTTGGAAAGAGCCGTGCCAAAATTTGGAACAATAATTTACAAAAAGTAACTTTCAAGGATGTCGCTGGTTGTGTAGAGGCAAAGGAAGAACTAAAGGAAGTGATTGATTTTTTAAAACATCCAAAACGTTTCAGAAAATTAGGAGCTAAAATTCCTAAAGGTGTACTTCTTATTGGTCCTCCGGGGACAGGAAAAACATTACTTGCTCGTGCAGTTGCAGGACAGGCGAATGTTCCATTTTTCAGCTTAAGTGGAGCAGATTTTGTAGAAATGTTTGTAGGAGTTGGCGCTTCACGGGTGAGAGACTTATTTGAACAAGGTAAAAAGGAATCCCCTTGTATTATTTTTATTGATGAATTAGATGCAGTCGGACGCCAAAGAGGAGCAGGTCTTGGTGGTGGACATGATGAAAGAGAGCAAACCTTAAACCAACTATTGGTGGAACTAGATGGCTTTGAAAACAATCATAATATCATCGTAATGTCTGCTACAAACCGTCCTGATGTTCTGGATGCTGCTCTACTACGACCGGGAAGATTTGATCGTCAAGTGATTGTAGATGTTCCTGATGTAAGAGGAAGATTGGGGATTTTGAAAGTACATGCTAAAAATATTTTAATGAATAAACGTAAAGTTAATCTTGAAACGATTGCAAAAGGAACACCGGGTATGGTTGGCGCTGACCTTGCAAATATTGTAAATGAAGCAGCTTTGTTAGCAGCCCGTAAAAGGAAACGAGTAGTTGGTATGG
>CAXRJK010000091.1:0-22939 GCA_964230865.1 Winogradskyella sp. | reverse complement strand
CCACTTTGAATATCTTTCAATTTTGTCCTGATAAATGCACCGCCTTTGCCAGGCTTTACATGCTGAAATTCAATAACCTTCCATCTTTTCCCTTTATGATGAATTACAGCTCCATTTCGTATATCTGATGTTGTACCCACTGTTTTTCCTTTATTCTATTATTATAATTTACGTTGGGATGTTTATCAATTCAAATCTTGTAGGTAGTCAGGTCAACTCCCAATTTGTACGAGCCCAATTTAAAAAATCTTTACTCCATTTCATATCTTCATCTCTCTGATTTTTAGTTGTTCCTACTTTAGAATATTTAATTTGGTCCGCTCTTGATAAAAGAGATACCCACTGATCAAATAATAAGTTATCCATAGGAAATTTAATCTGATTACTTTTGATTTCCTCTGTTGTCATTTCTAATGATTTTATAAATAAACAGTTTTCGACGAACTCTCTAAGTGTATATGACAAATTAACGTAAAATAACTTATCATCTGTATTATGTGGCATTTTTTCCAATCTTTCTACTGCCTTGCTAAACGGTGAAATGTAGTTTTTATAATTTGCTGGAATAAAAGAATACGGAATCTTTCTTTTTGTCCAACTATATAAAAGTAAAACTATACAAATAAAAAACATACTCCATTTAAAAATCTTATCCCAAGGAGTTAGGAAAACTATTGGAACTGGTGCTTTCATGGGCCTTAAATCATATTGCTTTTGTCCAGATAAAATAGATAAAACCGTTATTTCCAATGGTTCTGTATCCAGAGAAAAATTTAAGGTTGAATCTGTTGGATAAAAAATATCTATTGTATAGATCGGTAATTTAAATATACCAGTATCCCAAACCGCTAATTGAAACTGGATTTTATTTTCTTCTATGTTTATTATTTTTTCTCTCAACTCAACTGGAGTTTCAACCTTTAAATCTGAGAATGCAAGTTTTTGGTCCTTCAATCCCCTAACTGCTACAGTATATTGAAAAACATCTCCAATTGTTGTATAAGTTGTATCTAAATATGCTTCAATGCTAATCGATTCGTCATATTCACTCTCTGAACTACATCCAATAAAAACAATCAAAAAGAATAGAAAAAAAACATAGATAAAATTTTTACATATTCTTATCAAATTCGTTTTTCCCTGCGATTGAAAAATGCCATAAGTGGTTCAACATAATCTCCTTGAGTTGAGATTGGAATCAAATCAAATTTATTTTTTTTGCATTTATTCTCAAATTCTGATATTCGATTATTATATGCTTCCTGATAAGCCACCCTATCTGAATATTTGCTGGCATTGATCCAAAACTCTTCTTGTGTCTCAGGGTCCATCACCTTAACCAATCCCAAATCAGGAAGGTTTGTTTCCGAAGGGTCATATAGTCTGATACCAATTATATCATGTTTTTTATTTGCCATTTTTAATGAAGTCCAGTAATCAGAATCCAAAAAATCAGAAATTAAAAATACAACACTTCTCCGCTTTGCAACCTTGACCAAAAAATCCAATGCGGAATTAATTGAAGTTCTTTTTTGTTTTGGTTTATAAAAAAGCAACTCTCTAATTAGTCTTAATATGTGTGATTTTCCTTTTTTGGGGGGGATATATTTTTCTACTTCATTGCTAAATAGGATTACCCCCACTTTATCATTATTCTTTATGGCAGAAAATCCCAAAACTGCAGCAATTTCTGTTCCCAGCTCCATCTTCATTTTTCTGATGGTACCATATTTACCTGATCCACTAACATCAACAACCATATAAACAGTCAACTCCCTCTCCTCTTCAAACTGTTTTATAAATGGTTTTCCTACTCTTGCAGAAACATTCCAATCAATTAAGCGTATATCATCACCAGGTTGATATTCACGAACCTCAGAAAACATCATCCCTCTGCCTTTAAATACAGAGTGATATTCACCACCAAACAAGTCATTTACTAATCCTCTAGTGCGAATCTCTATACGTCGGATTTTAGAAATTATTTCCTTTGGTAGCATGTCAATATATCAAAAAGGGATAGGGCTATCCCAAAAATCAAGGAATTTCTACTGTATCATAAAGACGTTGTATTATATCTTCTGAGGTCATCTCTTCTGCTTCCGCCTCATAGGATAAAATAACGCGGTGACGTAGAACATCCATTCCAATATAGCGTACATCCTCTGGAGTTACATATCCTCGATGTTCGAAAAATGCTCTTGCCTTCGCCGCTAGGGTCAAGTTAATACTTGCCCTAGGCGAACCTCCATATTCGATCAATCCTTTTAAATCATTTAAATTATAGTCTTCTGGTTTTCTTGTAGCAAAAACCAAATTTAATATGTATTCCTCAATCTTTTCATCCACATATATTTCATTTACTACCTTTTGAGCATTTAATATACCCTTGGGATTTACTACAGGATTAAGTTCATGCTCAAATGTTGTAAAGGAAGATTGACGCAAGATTAACCTTTCTTCATCCTTATTAGGGTAATCCACTTTTAATTTAAACATGAAACGATCCACTTGTGCTTCTGGTAGTGGGTAGGTTCCTTCTTGTTCAATTGGATTTTGAGTTGCCAATACGATGAATGGGGAATCCAATAAGAATGTCTCTTCTCCAATTGTAATCTGACGTTCCTGCATCGCCTCTAATAAAGCACTTTGAACTTTTGAGGGAGCACGATTTATTTCATCTGCTAAAATTATATTCGCAAAAATAGGACCTTTTCGAGTTTCAAACTCACCGCTCCTCTGATTATAAATTAGTGTCCCAAGCAGGTCTGCAGGCAGCATGTCAGGAGTAAACTGCAGTCGCTGAAATTTGGTATCAATCAAGGACGCAAGAGATTTTACTGTTAATGTTTTTGCCAACCCTGGTACACCCTCAAGAAGAATATGACCATTTGCCAATAAACTGATAATTATTTTATTGACTAAAACCTCCTGACCAATGATGATTCGACCTAAAGCTTTTTTTAAATCATCTATAAAAGCAGACTCTTTTGAAATCTTTTCGTTGATTTCGGTTAAGCTGAATTCTTTCATATACTGAGCCTTAAGATGAAATATGTTTCAATGCCGGGATGTCATTTATATCCTTGCCCAACCACTCAATTTCAAATTGCACAGAAGGAGCTAGTTCATGGTTTGGATATTTTTCTAAAAACAAATGATATTCTTTAATTGCCTTGGTTGAATCTTTTACATCAGGTGAATTTGCAAAAATATATCCCATCATAAATTGAGCATGGGGTTCTTCTTTGGTACCTGGAAAACTTTTTACCACATCATTGTAGTGGGTAATCGCTTCCTTAAAGTCCTTAAGATCATTCATATAGATATCACCAATCATGTATTGAGACTTAGGGGCTATAGATAAATCTTTAAAATTATTAACGATATAGTTTAATGCGTCTATAGATTTATTGAACTTTTTTTCATTTCTAAGTGTTTCAGCATGGGAATATATTTTCCCAGAAAAATTATTTATGTACTCTTGGGCTTCATTTATCCGATCCCAATCATCATATTTCGCGATAATTTTTTTAAATCCCCTTATTGCCTGTCCATAAGCACCTTCATTAAAGTTTTCTTCAGCTTTAGAAAAAACCAATTCAGGTGATTTTCCACATCCAGTAAACAGAATGCTTAAAATTAAAAAATATGTAAAGTGTTTTATATTATTCATAACCTTGTCCAGAAAAACCGTGGAATTTATATGGTGTATAAAGTTCATCCAATATTTTATTATTGTTTTTAATGACCTAATATTTATTTAGTTTCATATTAGAAAATATAATTTGCTCCCATTTGTATTTTCCAGCTATTTATACCATCAAGTGGATATGCAAAATCCAATCGAAAGGGAGCTAATGGAGTTGCAATTGTTATCCCGAATCCTCCATCCCATTTAAATTGTTTTAAGTCTTGTTGATTAAACGTATCTGACAGAAGTCCTCCATCAACAAATACTTCTCCCCCAAGTATCCAAAAAAGAGGAAAACGAACCTCCCAGTTAACTAGAATTCTGAATGTATTTCCCCGTGGGTTTCCCGCTGAATCAGTTAAAAACCGAAGCATATCCCACCCTCTTAGACTTGAGCTACCACCTAAGTAAAACAGATCATATTGCTGATCCCCATTGATTGTGGAATCCCATCCAAATATTTTACCCAATTTATATCTGCCTGCAAAAATATAATTAGATAAAATTTTGGAATAATGGTTAAATCCAAAATCCATTTTATAAAAAGATTTAGAGCCTCCTAAAACTCCTCCTGACAAATGAAACACTCCCATCATTCTGTAACCAGTGTTTGGAATAATTGGATGGTCAGTCTTATCAATAAATGCATTCAATATGTATGTGCGCTGTTCTAAGTCTTCTTCCTCATAAAATTTTTCCCATCTCAGTTCAGAATGGATATAGGAACGTTCAGACAGATTATTTTGGTTCACTATCTTTAAACCATAACGAGCAATAAACGGGTCAAATTGGCGTCCATAATTCTTAAACGTCTCATAAAATATACCAATTTGGGTGGGAATTCTTTTCTTCATTATCCACTGATTACCAACACCCATATTGAATGATAATTTAGGATAAACATATTCTTGAGAGGGAATTAAAAACCCTGCTAGCTTAAAATTAAAGTTCGTTGTAGTAAAATTTAGACTTCTGTTTCTCCATCCAAATTCAGCGCCTGCTCCGGGGAGAGGTTCCGCTCCATCATAATATTCAATTGGATAATATCCTCCTACAGATTGCCACTCTCGTGTTTTAAACTGTTTTATATTAATGTTAAGATGTACAGTTGAATCACTGCCAATATCTCTAGACGGATTTATTTGAGCATATGAAAATATACCTGTTTCAAGTAATCTTCTTTGGGAATGGTCGATTTCATCCTTATTATACAATTCCCCCTGATGGAACATTAATTCTCGTTCCACCAATATATGCTTTAATTCTTTATTTCCTTCAATTGAAATTGAACTAATATGTATATCATTTCCTTCAGCTATTTCAATAATAACTTCTGCTGAATCAGCTATAGATTCATAAATATTAATTTCAGCAAACAGTTTTCCATAACGTTGATATTCATTTTTTAAATCAGGTAAATTTTTATTTAAGGCAATTGGGTTATATGGTTTATAAACATCTAAAGCTAAAATATTATTAATCTTTTCATTTGAAAGTTTAATGTTTTCAAAAATATTCACACTTTTTAAAAATATTTGTTTTCCCTCTTTCACTTTGAAAAAAACATTTACTATTTCATCCTGAATAACAACAGAATCTTTTACACTAGCATTTAAAAAACCATTTGAAACACAAAAGGTTTTTAAACTAATTGCATCAAATTTTACTAACCGTCTATCGAAATATTGATTTTTAAATAAGGATGAGGGTTTTGTCCTAACTACAGACATCAATTCAGATTCATTTAATGTATGGACTCCCACCAATGCAACAGAGTTGACTTTAAGTTTGGGTTCAGATTCACCTAAAAGTAGAGCTGTCAAACTGGCAATTAAACCAAACGATATAAATTTTATCTTCATACAACTGTTTTAGTAAGAATATCTCAATCTATATTTGGCATGAATCTGTCCATTTTCATCTACATCACCAAGTAGAGAAAGGTATCGGTTAACCTTGTATTCGATACCAACTGAATGACTAGGGTTCGCTAGAGAAAAAGAACGATGATATGCATACTTTAGAGAGACCTTTTTAGATAGCCCTGCCTTGATTGAAAAAGAATCCGTGTTTTTTGGATCAAACAAGC
This sequence comes from Winogradskyella sp., assembly GCA_964230865.1. Lineage (GTDB taxonomy): Bacteria > Fidelibacterota > Marinisomatia > Marinisomatales > AB-629-J13 > AB-629-J13. Next base: position 17,156 of record CAXRJK010000091.1, on the reverse strand, counting down.
CGGTTGCACCTTCGATTTGAATTTCTTCTAATATCCCCAATTGATCTAATCGACTTATTTCCATAATTTTTCTGTCAAATTGGTTATCTAGCCATTTCTCAACTTTTGCAGCTGCCTGATTACCTAGTCCAGTATATGTGATGTTTTGATCTTCAAATCGTTTACCCCAAGTAAGTAATTCCAAAATATCGCTTTGAGAAAATCCACTTTCGCTGCTTAACATCAATGTAGGCTGATCTAAAGGTCCAAAAAATGATACCTGTATTTCCTCATCTTCGATCTCTGTAATTGCAATGACATCCAAAACTGGATTGAATCCTCTATGGGTAAAGGATAGAAACCCTTCTGATATAGAAAATATTTCACTGTAATAATAAAATTTACCTTCACTAAAAAATAATTCTCCATTGTAATCTGCAACATTGTCTCCCCACCTTGTATAGTGTAACTCACCATTTAATTTTGCATCAATTTGGCTATTCACGAGTGAAATGGATTCCCTCACAGGGAAATTGATATCATAGTGAAGTTGAGTTCTTTTTTTAGCAGAAGTTTCTTCTCCGCTTATCTCTGAGGTCTTAAACTCTTTATACATTGTAAGGTCGTTTATCGGGATATCTCCAGCAATGGAAACTGTGTCTTGGCCAATAATAATTAAATCTAAATTAACGTCTCCCTCAATTTCATCTGCAATGGATTTAAAATAAATATTTTCTCCTTTTAAATGTATATCATAGGATGGATTGAAAAATTTATTAAAATTAATACTGCCAGTGATAAATAAATTATTGTCTCCCCCCTTTTTAGACTTAATACATTGAAACTGATTAATTTCTAATAAGTTATCTTGTAATTTTCCACTCGCATATAATTGAACAAATGGGTCTTCCAACATCAAAGTATACAGCTTACAGTTGATTAATGAGATATGGCCGTTTCTTTTTAAGTTATTCCAGTTCCCATTAATAGAGAAATCTAAATCAACTGTTCCTCTTATAGAGTCCACCGATGAAATGTAATCAGTTAGAAAATCCATATGGGTAAATTGGCCTTTTATATCTACAGCTATTGGCTTATTTAACACTTTTTTACCAAACTTCTGGGAAGTGTAATTTAAATTGAATGGAAGAGATGCAGAACCATTTATATATCCATGATTATTTATGGAAGAAAAAGAATCAAATGTTAATGTATTATTTTTATAAAAACCAGTACCCTTAATTTTTCCAAATCTAATCTTATCGTAAAACCCATTTTCAATATTCAACTTAAATGTACATTTAGGATCATTATATTTACTATCAAAGGAAAACTCTCCAGATACAATACCAGCAATTCTATTTAAATCAGGAATGAATTGAGTTATTATATCCATATTTAAATATGTGAAATTTGATGAGATCTCAATCCTATTTGATAACAATCCATCTTTCATGGGTATTTTACCAATAAAATGGACCCCAGTTTTATTATTGTTCGTCAAAGAAAAATCTTCAATATGAATAGTTTGCTTATTTATGAGTGCTGAAATAGATAAATCATTGAAGGACTGATTAAATATTTGACCGTTTTTCATTGTGATATCGAATGATGCGTTTGGATATAATTCAGCTTGCATAAATCCAATTTCTCCAAATACCAGACCAGATAGATTCAAATTATTTTGTGGAAAAAAATCATTGATAAATCCACTGTTGATATTTGACAATTTAATTCTCCCATTTACCTTAGAACCCAACGTTACCTCACCTTCAAGAATCCCATCATCTAGATGAATAATAAAAGGCTTTATAATTAATTCATCTAAACTAGTTTTTGCTTCCAATGGCTGAGGTATTGCCATATAGTGGTCATTATAGGCCATTTCTAACTTGTTTATAAAAAATGTTTCCTGTTGAATAATTTTTCCTGAAGCCTGAATAAAGTTATCCCCAGAACTCGCTGAAATATCATTTATAAAAACGTCACCTTTTTTAATATTGAGATCAATTTCTCCATCACCTATATCTAAATTTGACCACTGACCATTTTCAAATGTTAATTGAAGGTCACCACTTCCTAGATTGTAAGGATCTTTAATTTCTCCTTTTAAAAAATTATTTGAACTCGAAAATAAATATGTTTTTAACTCTTCTGCAGAGAGTTCTATGAAAATATTTGGTGAATACAAACTACCATTTATTTGAATTTCTCCAGTTAATGTACCTTCCATTAAATCACCACCATAACTAATCGGAAGCATTTTCAAATCAAAATCGTCTGTTTTAATCTTAAATTGAGATTGATTATCACGCACATTAATAAATCCATCTATCTCTATAATTTGTTCATTAAGGATAGCAATTACCGGTTCAGAAAATTCAAATAATTTATCATTATAGATTCCTGAGAAAGAAACTCTCAATGAATCCTCATGTAACAGTCCTGTTTCTATCACGGTTGAAGAAATAGACCAATCACGAATCTTTTTATTAGATATAAAACTATCAAAATAAATTTCTCCATCCACCACTATGTCAGATTGAAACTCCATCCAATCGTTCAAATTTAAATTTTCTACTAGAAAATATCCTCCTAATTGACCATTTGAATTGAAAATAATATTTGAATTTATTTCTGAAAAATTATACCGTATCCCTGCATTGCTAATAGCGACCATTTCATTACCAAATTTCACATTAAATTCGCCAGGAATCGTATCACCATTTTCATTCCATAATTCAAATTGTGTTGTGGTATTATCCTCTTCCATATTAAAATAAATTTTACCACTCAAATTATTAAACTTAGCATTCATTTTGGGGAAATCAGGTAAATATGATTCCAATTCAAAATGTTTAAACTCCAAATGACTTTCAATAACTTGATCCTGTTTTTCGTCAATAAATAAAAAATAGTTAAATGGTGTATTATGCCATGTTGAACTGAACTCCATTAAAAGATTTTTGTCCTCCGCATTTGTTTTTATAATACATTGGTCTATAGTTAACTCACCAAACAGGTTAGAGTCTTGTACTGAAGAATTTCCAAATTTTACTTCTAAATTATCTTCCACTACTTTTGCTAACCCTTCAAATTTAAAACTGAGAGAGTTAAACTGATCTTCTGTATTAACAATACCAACAATACTAAAATTTTTAATAATAAAATTGGGGAGTTTTTGAGGAATAATTCTTAAATCTTTAATAGATAATTCAGAGTTTTCTTCAAATGAAGTGGCTAATTTGATTTCTAATTTATTTAGTAATAATGATTCAATAGTTGAAATCTGAATAATGGATTTCCAAATATTTATTTTCATAGACCATTCTGTAAGTAAAATCGAATGTCCATCTTGGTGGTTTATTCTAGTTCCTACACCAATTATTTTATTCAGAAGATTTCCATCCAATTCTCCTAATTGAAAATTCCATTTACTATCTTTTAGTATTATTGAATTGAAGTAATTCTCAATTTGTTCCTCCCACAATTTAGGTTGAAGAAGGGTGTAGCAAAATGCTCCAAGAATTATTATACCTATGATTATTATGAGTTGAAGTTGTTTCATAAATATTTCAAGTAGTATAGAACCAACGAAATTACATCTTAACAGTTCCAAAAACAAAAAGAGCACCATCGACATAGGTGCTCTTTTTACATTTCATTGGTTCTGAATCACAAAGTCAATCTACAACCTCAAAATCTGCATCTTCTATTTCTTTATCATCCTTCGATTTTGTTTTTGTCTTCTTTTTTGACTCATCCTCCTGAGTTTCTTCAGGTTCTTCTGAATTAGGTGCATCATACATTTTTGAGGCTGCTTTACTCCAAACTTTATTTAGCTCTTCAATTTTAGTTTTGATATCATCAATATTTGTACCTTCATTGGCTTTTTTTAATTTTTCTACTGCTTGAGTTAGCTCCTCTTTTTCTTCTTCTATTTTATCTCCGTGCTCCTCAATATTTTTTTCCGTCTGATAAATGAGTTGCTCCGCTTGGTTATGGATATCTACTGAATCACGTTTATTCTTATCTTCCTGCTCATGCTTTTTCGCATCATTCACCATTTTATCAATTTCTGTATCAGACAGTCCACTGGAAGCTTCAATACGAATACTCTGCTCCTTTCCTGTCGCTTTATCTTTTGCATTCACATTTAAGATTCCGTTTGCATCAATGTCAAATGTTACTTCTATTTGTGGGACACCTCTAGGTGCAGGTGGAATGTCAGCCAAATGAAATCGTCCTATAGATTTATTATCCACTGCCATCTCCCTCTCTCCTTGGAGGACATGAATCTCTACTGTAGTTTGATTATCAGCAGCAGTACTAAATACCTGAGATTTCCGTGTAGGAATCGTTGTATTTCGTTCAATTAATTTTGTGGTAACTCCACCTAAAGTTTCAATTCCCAATGATAATGGCGTTACATCCAAAAGGAGGATATCGTCCACATCGCCTGCTAATACACCACCCTGAATTGCAGCACCAATTGCAACAACCTCATCAGGATTTACACTTCTGTTTGGTTCTTTATTAAAAATTTCTTTGACCTTTTCCTGGATAGCAGGTATTCGAGTAGATCCACCAACTAGAATCACCTCATCAATTTCAGATGCTGATAGACCTGCATCCTTGATTGCATCTTTACAAGGTTTAATTACCCTTTTTATTAAACCACTGACCAATTCTTCAAATTTTGCACGAGTTAAACTAAGGTTTAAATGTTTGGGACCAGAAGAATCAGCAGTAATAAAAGGAAGATTAATATCGGTTTGTTTTGAGCTAGATAATTCCTTTTTTGCGGTTTCAGCAGCTTCTCTCAATCGCTGAACTGCCATAGGATCCTTTTTCAAATCAATCCCGTCACTCTTCTTAAATTCACTTGCAATCCAATCAATGAGCTTTTGATCAAAGTCATCTCCCCCTAAATGAGTATCACCATTTGTTGATTTGACTTCAAAAACTCCATCTCCTAATTCTAAAACTGAAATATCAAACGTACCACCTCCTAGATCAAACACTGCTATTTTTTCATCTTTTTTTCTGTCTAGTCCATAGGCAAGTGACGCTGCTGTTGGTTCATTGATAATCCTTCTGACATTTAATCCGGCAATTTTACCCGCATCTTTGGTCGCTTGTCTTTGAGAATCATTAAAATATGCGGGCACTGTGACAACTGCGTCCGTAACTTTTGTGCCTAAATGCTCTTCAGCCATTTGCTTTAACTTTTGTAACACCATTGCACTAATCTCTGGTGGAGTATATTCTTTACCACCTGCATTAACAGAAGCAGTACCGCTTGAAGTTTTAATAACCTCATACGGAACTTCACTTATTTCTGTCTCTACCTCATCATACATTCTCCCCATAAATCGTTTGATGGAATATACCGTATTTGTAGGATTTGTTACTGCCTGTCTTTTTGCGGGCTGACCAACCAACCTTTCATTATTCTTTGCAAATGCTACAATTGAAGGAGTAGTCCTTCCTCCTTCAGGGTTATTGATGACAGAGGGCTCTCCTCCCTCTAAAACTGCAACACAAGAATTTGTGGTTCCAAGGTCAATTCCAATTACTTTACCCATAAGTTAAATCTCCATGTTTTAATTATAGTTGTCATTTGGATAAAATAATATCAAGTACTATACCACAATAAGTATTATGCCTTTATGGCATAGGTAATATATATATGAAATTATATGGCAGACTATTTAACTTAAAACAAAAATTGACTTATAGAATCTGTATAATGAGGCTATTTGGAGTTACTTTTGGAGGGTTCTTTCAATTTAGAAATAATTTTTAATTCTCCTTTTATTGCATCTACTCTAATTGTATCTCCTAATAAAACCTCATTGTCCAGTATCATTTCTGAAATTGGATTTTCTAATGAAGCTTGAACCTCTCGATATAAGTTTCGCGCACCATATTCTTGGCTAAAACCATTATGAACCATATTTTTTTTCGCTCTTTTTGAAATAGTAATATTCACCCCTATTTCCATTAATTTTTGGATTAAATCTTCAAGAAAGATATCAATAATTTTTAAAGCATCTTTTTTGGTCAATGGATTAAATACAATAGTTTCATCCAAGCGATTTATAAATTCAGGACTAAATGAAACCTTAACTTTTTCCAAAACATTTTCTTTAATTTTCACCATATTAAAACCTGTCTCCTCATTCTCAAAACCAAATGAATTGGATTGTAATTCCTTAGTTCCTAGATTGGAAGTCAAGATTATAATAGTGTTTTTGAAATCGATTTTTCTACCCAAGCCGTCTGTCAGAACACCTTCATCAAATAGTTGAAGTAATAAATTGAAGATATCAGGATGTGCCTTTTCGATCTCATCAAAAAGAATTACTGAATATGGGTTTCGTCTAACCTCTTCTGTTAATTTCCCTCCCTCTTCATACCCAACATATCCTGGAGGAGCTCCGATTAGTCTAGATACTGAGAACCGTTCTCCATATTCTGACATATCCAATTTAATTAAAGCTTCCTGCCTACTAAACATATAATTCGCTAATACTTTTGCTAGCTCTGTTTTTCCTACACCTGTCGGCCCGAGAAAAAGGAAAACTCCTATGGGACGTTCAGGATTTTTTAGTCCAGCTCTAGCCCTGCGAATGGAACGGGTGAGACTTTTAATTGCTGAATCTTGAGCAATGATTTTCTTCTTTAATTCAGTGATCATACTCAAAAGCTTATGAGTTTCTGATTGGGCCACTTTATTAACAGGAATTCCAGTCATTTGTGCTACGACATCAGAAATCATTTCCTCCGATATCTGTACAGGGTGTTTTTCTTCTTTAGTATTCCAACACTTTTGGGCTTTCTTTAATTTTTTATGTAGTTTCTGCTCCACATCTCTTAATGCAGCAGCTTCTTCAAATTTTTGCTGAGAGACTACCGTATCCTTTTCTAACTTAATTCTATCAATTTCAGATTCTATATCTAATATTTCATCTGGAACAGTTATATTTTTTATATAAGCTCTGGAGCCAGATTCATCCATTACATCAATTGCTTTATCCGGCAAAAATCGTTCACTGATATAACGGTTAGATAAATGAACACACGCTTCAATTGCTTCTTTATTAAAAATGACATTATGGTGAATTTCATAACTTTCCTTTAATCCTTCTAAGATGGCAATAGACTCTTCCACAGTCGGAGGATGGACAAGGATTTTTTGGAATCTTCTCTCCAAGGCTCCATCTTTTTCAACATGCTTCCTGAATTCATCCACAGTGGTAGCACCAATACAATGAATATCCCCCCTAGCTAAAGCTGGTTTAAACATATTAGAAGCATCAAGTGAGCCTGCTGCACTACCGGCACCAACCAACGTGTGCAGCTCATCAATAAAGAGAATTATATCATCTGTATTTTCTAACTCAGCCATAATAGTTTTCATTCGTTCTTCAAACTGTCCACGATATTTTGTCCCAGCTACAATGGATGTTAAATCTAATGCAAGAATCCGCTTATTATAAAGAATACGGGGAACAGTTTTATTATTAACTTTCTGCGCTAATCCCTCAATTATTGCAGTTTTCCCAACTCCTGGCTCTCCAATTAATACAGGGTTATTTTTTTTCCTGCGGGTTAAAATCTGTGCTACTCTTTCAATTTCATTTTCTCTCCCTATGATTGGATCCAGTTTGTTTTCTTTAGCCAATTGAGTAATATCTCTAGAAAAATGATCTAATGCAGGAGTTTTTTGCTTAGTTACTTTAGGCGGAGTGAATTTGGGATCATTTTTTTCCTTTTTGAACTCTCCTTTCTCCGACAACAACTCTCTAACCGTTTCATAATTAATACTAAAAGCATCTAAAGTATCATAAGCAATACCCTCAGACTCTCTCAATATTGCCAACAGCAAGTGTTCATCATCAGCAATAGCTATATTCAAATTGGTAGCTTCTTTGTAGGTGTTTCTCAGTATCCGCTCAGCTCTTCTTGTTAAAGGTAGATGACCTAAAGTCATTGTACCACCTGAAGTTTTAATTAAATCTTCTATCATTGAACGCATTTCATCTAAATCACAGCTATATATCTCAAATAATTTAAATGATAGACCATTCGCCTGTTTTATAATTCCTAAAAGAAGATGTTCAGAACCTACATAACTATGTCCAAGTCGCATAGCCTCTTCCTTTGCATAACGCATAATGGATTGAACTCGTTTAGAAAAATTCTCTTTCATATATATGAAATTACCTCTTAGTTTAAAAGAATCAAAGGTTATCCATCACATCAAGAGTAGAGTTCGTTAAACAATATGCTCGATGAGCAATTTTAGCAATATTGGTGTCATGAGTAGCAATTAAAAAGGACTGCATGAACTCACGGCTTATTTGATTAATGAGATTCAGTAAATTATTAGAATTTTCTTTATCTAGGTTGCCCGTAGGCTCATCAGCCAATATCAGTGAAGGTCTTTGAATTAAAGCTCTGATAACTGCAACTCTTTGCCTTTCCCCCCCAGATAATTGAGAAGGGTAATGATTTAATCTTTTTGATAAACCCATGAAATCGAATAACTCCCTTGCTCTAGACTTATTACTTTGAGAGCCTTGATTAATTAGTCCAGGTAACAATGTATTTTCAATAGCTGTAAACTCAGGCAACAAGTGATGGAACTGAAATACAAATCCTAAATCATTATTTCTTAACAATGCTGTTTCCACTTCAGATAGCTTTGAGATATCTTTCCCCCGAATTATAACAGCTCCCGAATCAGGAGTATCTAAAGTTCCAAGAATATTTAATAATGTAGATTTTCCTGCTCCCGACGAACCCATAATTACCACTATTTCCCCCTCATTCATTTCTAGAGAAATATCTTTGAGAACTACTAATCGATTTTCACCATTTGAGTAAGATTTATGTATTTGTTGACACCGAAGAATCATTTTTCAAGTTTTATAGCATTAATTGGTGTAATCAAAACAGCACGTTTTGCAGCAAGATAGGATGCCCCAGAAACAAAAAATATTGCTACAGTGGGAACAAATATAAATTCATAGATTGATAGATTCATAGGCAGTGACTCCATAAAATAAACATCTTCAGGTAGAGGTAGTATACCCATTCTTGATTGAAACCACACCAACACACCCCCCATAAGAGTTCCTGCTATACACCCTAGACAACCTAAAAGCATTCCCTGATTAATAACAATTCTTTTGATATTTCTTTTGGAATAACCTATAACCTGGAGAATACCCAATTCACGCCATTTTTGCCTAATAATTAAAATTAAATTAGAAATTAGATTAAAGCAAGCCACAACAATAATTAAGCTTAATACTAGAACCGCTGCTTTTTTTTCTAATTTCATTGCCTGCACTAATGCTGTGTGCTGGTCCTCCCAAGAGTTAATTGTGCCTATATTTCTATAAATCGATTCCAAATCATTTTTCATTTTTTTAGAATAAATATCAGATTTACATCGAATATCTATTCCGTTAAAGCCATCAGACATCGAAAAGATATGACGCCCCTTTTCTAATGAAATAAATGCATATCTATCATCAAAATCCAAAACCTTTGAAGAAAATATTCCTGCAACATTTCCCTTTACCTGCATAGGAAATCCAATCGGTAATCGCATAGACTGGGGATTTATAAATCGGATTTCGTCTCCGACATCCAATTGAAGTTTATTTGCAAGCGATTCTCCGATATAAACCTGGTCTGCTGAATTAATATAATTTCCCTCAAAATGAATGATATGACCCAATGTATAAAATTCAAAAAGAGAATCTATCAATACTGCTTTTATATTAATAAATGCAGTTTCATTTTCTGAATTTAGCACAATGCCTTTACCAGAGATAAATGGCATATATTGATTTATTTCTACAATTGAATCTAATGAACTAAGTGAATTTTTAGAGATAAAGTCCCCCTCAACCCTTAAATCACCTTCAACACCTACGATTTTCCCTGTTATTTTAGTTTCAAATCCATTTAGCACCGCCATCGAAACTATCAAGGAGAAACACCCAATAGCTATTCCAATTACAGCAACTATACCAGTATATTTACCAGCAAAGTTATTCTTCGATTTTAAAAATCGTTTAGCAATGAATATTGTGGGATTCATTCGTATCTGATTGCCTCAGCAGGCCTAATTTTTTTTGCAAAAGAAGCAGGAAAAACCGACGCTAGAACTGAAATTGAAATACATGAAAAACAAATTACCGCTAAATATTCCCAAGATATTATTACAGGTATTTTGTCCATGAAATACACATCTTCTGGAATTGAAATCAACTGAAACTTTGCCTGAAGCCAAATTAAGATGAGTCCTATACTTGCTCCCAAAATTGTTCCCACTGTACCTATTATTGTTCCATCAAATAGATAGATCATTCGGATTTGTTTATGTGTGCATCCCAAAGCTTTCAACAGTCCGATTTCCTTTATTTTTTCGATAATAATCATGGACAAAGCAGACATAATATTGATCATTCCTACTAAAGCTATCATACCAAAAATGATCAAGATAGGCCACTTTTGTACAGACATCCATGTATACAAACTACTGTGTTTTTCTTCCCACGTTGTTATGTAATAAGGATACCCTAAAATATTAAAAATATCTTCAGAAATTGAACCTAGATTAGTTTGTTCAATCACATGAAGTGAATAACCAGATACTTTATCATTTAACTTTAAAAAAGTTTCCGTATCCTGAAGGGAAGCATATACTATTGACTTGTCATATTCAGATATTCCTGATTGAAACAGGCCTCCTATAGTCATTTGAACTAAATGAGACCCGCTAAATTCAGATGCAACTTCATCCAACCATGTAAATACAACTTTATCTCCTAAAGTAACGTTTAATTCATTGGCTAATTTTTCACCTAATATGCAGATATTATTTCCAATTTTCATATTACCCATTGTCATAATGGAACCCAATTTTAAATAAATATTATTTTCCAATATCCCTTCAATAAATACGCTCTGCATTTTTTCTCCTTTGCGTATTATGACAGGTTTTCTTAAATAGGGAACCGCTCTAAATTTATTACGGTGTGAGTTGAAATAATGAGTTAGGCTATCTTGAAACGCAGGGACCGTATTACCTAAGATATGGTTGATCTGTAAATGCCCATCGAAATTAACCAATTTTTGGGAAATAGTTTTTTCAAATCCATTTAAAATACTCATTGTAATAACAAGAGCTGCAATTCCAATTGCCAACCCTGATATAGATGAAAAGCTAGCAAATGAAGTAAAACTATCTCTAGTTGGAGAACGCAGATGACGTAAAGATACGGTTCTCGGAAAAGACATTTTTTAAGTTATTATTTTGAACGAAGCGTTGGAAAGAGAATGACGTCTTTTATCCATCTTTGCTCAGTTAATAGCATAACCAAGCGATCAATACCAATTCCAACTCCCCCCGTTGGGGGCATACCCGTTTCCATAGCCTCTAAAAATGATTCATCAATTGGGTGAGCTTCTTCATCCCCCGCCTGAAGCATCCTCTCTTGTGATTCAAATCGTTCTCTTTGCTCAATAGGATCATTTAATTCAGAAAAAGAATTGGCGAACTCTGTTCCTGCTATAAAAAGCTCAAAACGTTCCACTATTTCTTGATTACCATTCCTGTGTGTTTTTGCCAAAGGAGAAATTGCCTTTGGATAATCTGTAACAAAAGTGGGGTGTGTTAAGGTTGGTTCCACTATATGTTTCATTAATTGATCTAAGAGCTGCCCGTATGTTGAATTTTCATCCGGTTCTATACCGTTATTTTTGCATAGTTTGGATAATTCACTTGTATCTATAATTGATAAGTCCATTCCAAAAATATCATTCATTAATTTAAAAATTGGTGATACTAAGAATGGTTTTGAAAAATCAACTGTAACTTCATTCCATGTAACTGATTTTAACTCCAAAGAGTTAGCAACATATTTAATCAAATCCTCCACAGTTTCCATATTAGTTTTATAATCAGCATAGGCTTCATACCATTCTAGCATAGTAAACTCAGGATTATGATTTCTATCTATCCCCTCATTACGAAAATCTTTTCCAATTTCATAAACCCTTTCAAAGCCTCCAATAATTAGTCGTTTTAGGTATAATTCATCAGCTATACGAAGATATAATTTCTGATCTAATGCATTATGATGGGTAGTAAATGGACGGGCGTTGGCCCCACCATATAATGGCTGAAGAATTGGAGTTTCAACTTCTAAAAATCCTCGTTCGTTTAAAAACTTTCTGATACTATGAATAATCATTGATCGTTTTATAAACACATCCTTTACCTCTGGATTTACAATCAAATCTAAATGGCGTTGCCGATATCTCTGCTCTTTATCTGTGAACGCATCAAATATTTTACCATCTTTTTCCTTTACAATTGGTAACGGACGGATACTTTTGGATAAAATAGTTACAGTATTCAATTGGATAGATATTTCACCCATTTTGGTCTTAAATACTGTCCCTTCTCCACCAAGAAAATCACCAATATCACATAACTTAAAGTGCGAATAGCTTGCCTCTCCAACATCATCTCTCTTAATAAATAGCTGAATACGCCCTGCCTGATCTTGTATATGACAAAAACACGCTTTACCCATTTTCCTCATGGAGACTATTCTACCTGCTATTGTTACAATATTACCTGCTAGATTATCAAAATCGTCTAAAATTTTATTACTCACATGTGTAGGATAAAAAACATGTGGAAAGGGATCTACTCCTTCGTTTCGCAGTTCATTTATTTTCTGCCTTCTGAATTTAATTATTTGCTGTAAACTTGATTTTTCTTCTGACATTACACACTCATATTTTGCATTAAGTAAGTTTGTATAAATTGATCTATCTCACCATCCATAACAGCTTGAACATTTGATGTTTCTTCCTTTGTTCTGTGATCTTTTACCATGCTGTATGGATGAAAAACGTAAGACCTAATTTGACTGCCCCAAGCAATGTCTTTTTTTTTGCTGGTTAACTTCATTTCTGATTCTCGTTCTTTTTCAATCTCTAATTGGTAAAGTCTTGCCTTAAGAACTTTCATTGCTTGTGATTTATTTTTATGTTGAGAACGTTCATTTTGACATTGAACCACTATACCCGTAGGCATATGTGTGATGCGAATTGCTGAATCAGTTTTATTCACGTGCTGTCCTCCTGCTCCACTGGCACGATAAGTATCAATTCGCAAATCATTTGGATTGATTTCAATTTTTATTTCATCATCTATAGATGGATAAACAAAGACACTTGCAAAAGAGGTATGCCTACGACTGTTGGCATCAAATGGAGAAATTCGCACTAACCGGTGAACACCTGCTTCTGCCTTTAATTGTCCGTAAGCAAAATCTCCTTTTATCTCAAGCGTTAATTCTTTTATTCCTGCTTCATCGCCCGCCTGGTAATCAAGAATACTTGTTGAAAATCCCTTTCCTTCAATCCATCTGTTATACATTCTATAAAGCATATTTGCCCAATCTTGACTCTCGGTCCCTCCAGCCCCGGGGTGTATTGTTAAAATCGCATTTTCTATATCTTCCGGGTTGCCTAAAATAAGCTTAATCTCTTGATCTCGAATTAATCCAGAAAATTCATTTAGTTCAGATTCAATCTCCTGAGCAGTGGATTCTCCTTCTTCCAAAAATTCAAAGAGTACTTCAATATCCCCATGTTTTTGATTTAATCCTTCCCATATTTTGATGTCTTTTTCCAAACGAGATATCTTTTTTAAAGTAGCGGCAGCTGAGTCCTTATTATCCCAGAAATTAGTTGCGAATGTCATTTTTTTTAATGTGCTTATTTGTTTATTCTTATCTCCAAGGTCAAAGATGCCTCCGCAGTTCAAGATATTTCAACTCTGTTACTTTGAATTTTTCCTTTATTTGGTCAGCTATCATAGTGAAATTTACGGTGTATAAATTATGTTAACAGTATAGCAATTTAATGGACAAACATTTTTACTAGATACATTACTCCAATTCCTAGTAATAAAAAAAATAGTTGTCCAGCAGATTTTTTCCAATCTTCCTCCGAATGTAGTTCTGGAATTAAATCAGAGCCAGCTATGTAAATAAACCCACCGGCAGTTACAGGAAGCAGTACTTGAACAAATCCATACATTTTCATCCCTATAGTTAATGCTACTGCTGCTCCTAATATTGAAGACAGTGAAACTAATAAATTTATTAATAATGCTTTTTTAGTAGAAAATCCGCCCTTTACCAATATACCAAAATCTCCTATTTCTTGCGGTAGTTCATGAAATAATACCGCAATAGTTGTCGCAATGCCAAGTGGGATATTCGTCATATATGAAACAGAAATTATGATACCATCCAGAAAATTATGTAGAGTATCACCCGCTAAGCTAACAGGGACAAAAGGGGGGTTATGAGTGTCGCAATCAGGTAAATGACAGTGTCGCCAACGAATGAATTTTTCCAGAATAAAAAAAAGAATAATACCTACAAAAATAAATTTTGATCCATCAAATAAAGATAAATTTGAATATTCTCCCATAGCAGGGATAAGATGTATGAAGGCTGCTCCAAATAGGTTTCCTACTGCGAGACTCACTAAAAAGTGTAAGTTATTCAATAGAAAATCCCGTTTGATAATAAGAAGAAATGCACCGGATAGTGATAAAAGGCTTACAGCCAATACACTTACAATTGAGTAAAACCAGATTTCCATTACTATAGTAGTTTAATTATTACCTATAAATTGTTTCACCCAGTTTTTTCTAGATTTTAGACAGCTGGATTATGAATTAGATTCATTGAAAATTTCACTGTTTATATTATTAACCCTGTTTATATAATTCAAAGTATCAATCCCCTGATGATATAAACATCTCTGAATTTAAATATCTCCTTAAATCCATGTTATCCATACCACTGAAGGGAAACTTTCCATCTTCAGCAATGGAAACTTTTCCTGTTTCTTCTGATACAACAATTACGATTGCATCTGTTTCCTCTGATATCCCTAATCCTGCCCTATGTCTTGTTCCCATTTCTGGGCTAATTGTTGTACTTTCAGTAAGCGGTAAAATACAACCTGCAGATTCAATAATATCATTCTGGATAATTACTGCTCCGTCATGGAGAGGAGATGAAGTGTTAAAAATACTCAAAATTAATGGTGTGGATACTTCAGCTTTTAAAGGCGTCCCTAATTCCTTATAGGATCGTAATCCAGTTTCCCTCTGAATAACGATAAGAGCTCCCCATTTCTTTTCCACAAGTTGACTAACAGATTCAGCTAAAGCTTCGATGGTATGAGTTGAACCCACTCTAAAAATTTTCTGAAAAAACCTATGTTGACCAACATAAATCAATAATCTTCTAATCTCAGGTTGAAATAAAATTACAAACGCTACAACCCAAACGGTTTGAAACCTGTTAACTAACCATGAGGTTGCCCTTAACCCAAATGCATTAAATAGGAAGGATGCGATAAGTAAAATAATTAACCCTACCAACATTTGTCCTGCCCGTGTTCCTTTAAAATATTGATAAACCGTATAAAAAATCCAGCTTACCAATAAAAGGTCAACCACGTCAACTAATGTCACAGACAAAAACCCAATTTTAAATAATGTCATACTGTTTCCATTTTACCTACAATTTTATCAGTAACTATGGTAGCCCGTTTTACTTCTTTTACATCGTGTACACGAACAATAGAAGCGCCATTTATAATTCCTGCAGTAACTGATGCTAAAGTACCCTCTAGTCTTTCATTAATAGGTAAGTCCAGCGTTAAGCCAATGAATGATTTATTTGATGGCCCAATTAAAATAGGAAATCCCATTTTGGAAAATTCATTTAGTCGTTGCAGTAGGATAAAATTATCTTCATATCTTTTTCCAAACCCTATCCCCGGATCAAGTATAATATGCTCTTTCTTTATTCCAAAATCAATTGCTTTTTGAATCTTATCTGAAAAGTAAATTATTATTTCTTTTACAACATCTGTATAGGTAGGATTATTCTGCATATTTAATGGTGTTCCCTTAATATGCATAAGGATAATTGGTGTATCAAAATATTTTATTGTTTTCATCATTTTTTGATCAAATGTCATTCCACTTATATCATTAACTATATCTGCACCAGCTACAATAGCTTTTCTCGCAACTTCAGATTTATATGTATCAATAGAAATAGTTATATCAGAATATTTTCTTATTTGTTTAATAACTGGAATAGTACGATCAATCTCTTCTTTTATAGATACTGGATAAGCACCAGGGCGTGTAGATTCTCCACCAATATCAACAATGTCGGCTCCATTTTCTTCCATATATTTTACATGTGAAACAGCCATATCAACATCAACATATTTACCTCCATCACTAAATGAATCAGGAGTAACATTCAACACCCCCATGACCAATGAATTTCGATCTGAGGTTATTAACCAATCCCGAAATTTATTAATGTTCATTCATTAAAATATTAGTTTCATGAATAAACTGAGTGAAATTATGCTGGAGCAGTATTAGGTTTTATAACTGGAGTGCTCTTAGGCTGAACTTGAGTAGTCTTTGCTACCTTTTTTCGCTTTTTTCTTTGAGTTTTTGCTTTTTTTCTGATTACTTTTTTACCTTCTAAAATTCTATTTAAATCTCTTTCATCTATTGTTTCATGCTCCAGTAATTCTTTGGAAATGCGGTGTAAAATTGATTCATTGTTTTTTAAAATATCATTTGCTGATTTTTGAGCTGACCTGACAATTCTTACTACTTCTTCATCAATCATCCTGGCAGTTACTTCACTAAAATCACGATGTGTTTGAATTTCTCTACCTAAAAATACTTCTTCATTCTTTTTTCCAAATGTCATTGGACCTAAAACATCACTCATCCCCCATTCACAAACCATTTTTCGAGCAATCTTAGTAGCCTGTTCTAAATCATTTCCGGCACCGGTTGTCATCTCATTAAACACGAGTTCTTCGGCAGCTCTTCCACCCATCATAATACCCAATCGTCCCTCAATATACTTTCTTGTATATCCATGTTTTTCATCTAAGGGAAGTTGCATGGTAAGTCCAAGAGCCCTCCCTCGAGGGATAATCGTCACTTTATGTACAGGGTCTGCGCCTTCAGTTTTAAGGGCAACAAGCGCATGCCCAGCTTCATGATA
>CAXRJK010000090.1:0-9588 GCA_964230865.1 Winogradskyella sp. | reverse complement strand
TCTAGCGCTAGATAATGAAATATACAAATGTAATCTTTCATTTGATAAACAAATGATCTTGGATTTGGATCCTACTCAATTTTTAAATGTTTTACTATCTGGAAGAATGGACAAGAATGGAGTTCAACATTATTTAAAATGGCCTCTACCAAACCTTATTTTTACAAGAGATATCGCTGTAATGCTTGGAAATACACTTCTTCTAACCTGGGGAAAACGAAATGTGAGAAAAAGAGAAATGCTATTAAATAGCTTTTTGGCTCATCATCACACTATCTTTGAACCTATAGCTCGTTTTGATTTCCACAATCAATATCCGGATTTATCTATTGAAGGAGGAGATATTATCCTGTTTGATGAGAGTACACTGTTCATAGGGTTAAGTGAGCGAAACTCAAAAGAATCAATTGATGGTATCTTACCCTTATGTTATGAAGAGGGATTTAATCAGATCATCGTAGTAGATTTACCAAAAACCAGAGCTATTATGCACCTAGATACAATTTTTAGCCGAATCAGTGAAGAAGACATCTTAGTTTATCCTCCTTTGTACCATCAAAAAGAAATAAAGGGGCAAACCATTTTATTTTATTGCATTGAGAAAAATCAATCAATTTTTGATGTGAAGCCGGTTAACCATTCATTAGAAAATTGTTTAAAAGAAATTGGATATAATTTGAACCCGATCTATTGCGGAGGGAAAGAACCCATTTATCAGGAACGTGAACAGTGGTCAGACGGCGCTAACGCATTTGCACTTGAATCAGGAAAGATCATCAGCTATGCACGAAATCATGAGACTTTGAAGGAACTAGAAAAATTTGATTATAAATCTATTGATGCAATAACATATTGCATGGAAAAAGATCAATGGTTGAACTATGATGGAAACCTGAATATTACCATCGACAGTGCCGAGCTACCCCGTGGAAGGGGCGGCCCTCGATGTCTCACTATGCCCTTGGATAGAAAATAATGCCAAAAACTGTATTAATTGGATTAGGCGGGAATGCTCTAGCACCTAAAGAAGAAAAAGGAGATGTTCAGCAACAATTTTCTCGTACAAGAAAAAGTCTTTCAGAGGTAATGGAATTTGTGCGTCAGGGATATAACATATGTCTCACTCATGGAAATGGACCACAAGTTGGAGATGAACTTCATCGTATGGATTTAACATATGACGCTATACCTCCTCTCCCCCTGGGAGTCTGTGTTGCAGGTACACAGGGCACGATTGGATATATGATTCAGCAGTCCTTTCAAAATGTACTAAGGATTGAAAATATAGACCGGGAAGTTGTAACATTAGTTACACAGGTTAGAGTGGACGAAAGAGACCCTTCAATTACCAGCCCAACAAAATATATTGGAAAAAGATATTCAAAAGAAGAAGCTCATAAATTGAGTGAAAAATTTAATTGGAAAATAAAGGAACAGGAAATGGACAGCTGGAGACGAGTAGTCCCATCTCCCGATCCATTATATATTTTACATGGAAAATCTATTCGCGCTTTGGTGGAAAGAGGTACCATAGTTCTTGCTGCAGGCGGAGGTGGAATACCCGTTTACAATGATGAGAAGAATTTATTGGAAGGTCTAGATGCGGTGATTGATAAAGATTTAACCGCAGCAAAACTGGCTTGGATTGTAAGAGCTCACGAATATTATATTATCACGGACGTTGACAAGGTTTATTTAAATTATATGCAGAAAAACCAGGAACCTATCCAAGAGATGACCGTCTCTGAAACAATAAAATATCAATCTCAAGGTCAATTTCAAAAGGGCACCATGTTTCCAAAAATTAGATCTGCTTTATATTTTTTGGAACATGGTGGACAAAAAGCTGTGATTACTAATGTAACGCATCTAAAGGATGCAATTAATGGCGATGCAGGGACAACAATTGTTAATGAATAACATATAAACCAAAAATGAAAATACACGAATATCAAGCAAAAAAAATATTTAAAAAATACAATGTAAATATTCCAACCAGTTTTCCAGCATTTTCAGTTGAAGAAGCGATAAATGCTTATGACAAATTGGATAGCAAAACCGTTGTAATTAAAGCTCAAATCCATGCCGGAGGAAGAGGCAAAGGAGGCGGTGTTAAGTTAGCACACTCAAGGGATGATGTAAAGACCATCTCAAATTCTATTTTAGGAATGAATTTAGTTACACACCAAACTGGACCTGAGGGGAAAAAAGTTCAGCGATTACTTATTGAGTCTGGTGTTAATATCGCTTCAGAGCTCTATGCAGGTATTGTTTTAGACCGTGTACAAAGACAATTTGTTTTTATGGTTTCTACTGAAGGCGGTGTGGAAATAGAGAAAGTGGCTGCAGAAACTCCCGAAAAGATCATCAAAGAGTGGATTGATCCAGATACCGGTTTAACTCTAGAGCAAGCAATTTCTCTGGGAAAATCTCTAGGATTAACCGATGAGCAAATTCATTTTTCTACAGAAATTTTTATCGCACTTTGGAATGTTTTTTATGAAATGGATTGTTCCCTTTTGGAGATTAACCCTCTTGTGGTTACTCGAGAGAATGAAGTAATGGCTTTGGATGCAAAAATGAATTTTGATTCCAATGCACTATTTTGCCACCCAGAACTTGAAAATATGAGAGATGAGAGCGAAGAACATCCTGCTGAGCTAGAGGCGTCCAAATACAATTTAAATTATATAAAGTTAGATGGTAATGTTGGGTGTATGGTAAATGGTGCTGGGCTTGCAATGGCTACAATGGATATAATTAAACTACATGGCGGTGAACCTGCAAATTTTCTTGATGTGGGCGGTGTAGCAAATCCTGAAACAGTTTCAAATGGATTTAAGATCACACTATCAGATAAAAATGTAAGATCAATTTTAATCAATATATTTGGGGGAATTGTACGCTGTGATCGAGTAGCCCAGGGAGTGATTGAGGCGATGAAAACTGTCAAGGTAGATTTGCCGGTAATTGTCCGGCTAGAGGGAACCAATGCTAAAAAAGCCAGAGAGTTACTATATAATTCTCCATTAGATTTTATAGTTGCCACTAGTCTCAGCGATGCAGCTGAGAAAGCAGTATCCGCTGCTAAAGGAGGTTCAGCATGAGCGTTCTAGTAGGAGATAATACTCGTTTAATTATTCAAGGAATTACAGGTAAAGAGGGCTCATTTCACGGAAAACAGATAAAGGATTATGGCACAAACTTAGTGGGCGGAGTCACCCCCGGAAAAGGAGGACAAACTGCATTAGGAGTGCCGGTATTTAATTCAGTTGAGGATGCCAGATCGCAAACGGGAGCAAATACATCTGTTATTTTCGTGCCTCCCCGATTTGCAGGAAAAGCAATCATTGAATCTGCGGAATCAGGGATTGAATTGATTATTTGCATTACAGAAGGGTTGCCAACCATGGATATGGTAAAGGTCAATCATATCCTTAAGGATCTCCCCACTCGCCTTATCGGACCCAACTGTCCCGGAATCATCTCCCCTGGGAAGGCCAAGATCGGTATTATGCCAGGGTTTATACATAAACAAGGCGAGATTGGGGTTATCTCACGATCCGGAACTCTCACTTACGAAGCTGTACATCAACTGGTAGCGGTTGGATTAGGTCAGTCCACTTCTGTGGGAATTGGAGGCGACCCAATTATCGGAACCACCTTTATTGATATGCTTGAATTGTTCGCCGAAGATGGAGAAACTAGCGGAGTAGTTCTAATCGGTGAAATTGGCGGCTCAGCTGAAGAAGAAGCCGCACAATGGGTCATTGATAATAATTTTACAAAACCAATTGCCGCATTTATAGCAGGTCAGACTGCACCTCCAGGAAGGCGGATGGGGCATGCAGGTGCTATCATTTCTGGTGGGCAAGGAACCGCTGATGATAAAATAAAGGCTTTAAAATCAGCTGGAATTTATGTAGCAGACAGTCCAGCAGAAATTGGGATAATAATGCAAATAGCACTACAATCATAATCGAAATTGGAGAAAATTAAATTGAAAACAAGAACTTTAGCCATCATTAAACCCGATGCAGTTGCATCTGGTCACACAGGAAAAATAATCAGCAGAATTACCAACGAAGGTTTTTCAATTTTAGGTTCAAAACAAATTAAAATGAATCTTTCTCAGGCAGAGGGATTTTATGAGATACACCGAGGGAAACCATTCTTTGAGGAATTGACGCAATTTATGAGCTCTGGCTCTTGTATTGTTCTCGCTCTTGAAAAAGAAAATGCTGTAGAGGAATGGAGGAATGTCATTGGGGCAACTAACCCTGAGGAGGCAGACGAAGGTACTATCCGAAGGCTCTACGCAAAAGATCTAGGTCAAAATGCAGTGCATGGCTCAGACTCTATTGAGAATGGACAAAAAGAAATTGCTTATTTTTTTGCAGAATTTGAATTAATCTTAAATTGACCCATCCGGGAAACTACCATAGTTTATCACAATAATTAAAAAGGTCAGCTCAATACGGATGATTAAATATTTTTTATTTTCAATATATCTAGTTCTCAATTTAATCAGCTGTGAAAAAACAAAGCCGAGTGGTTATATTGGAGAATCAATAATACTAACAGCAAAAAATCCTGATAATATTAAATCCTTAAAATATACATGGACTATCTCCGAAAAACCAGAAAATAGCAAAATCAACTTAGAAAGTGTAATGTTATCGGAAGATGGATCATCCTTATCGTTTGCTCCAGATTTAAAAGGTCACTATAATCTCAGAGTATCACTATCCTGGTATGGAGAGGTCATTTCAATACAATCGTTCCCCTTAGAAATTGCTGAAAATGTAGGAAAAGAAATTAAAACAAAAAAAACGGAAACATTATCTCCATCATCCAGCTGGGCAGAAGATGATAAATCATGGTTGGAAGATTCTATAAAAAAACCGATAGTTAATAAAACCATTGAACCGGCCTCCTCTTTTTTTAATCCTCCAAAGGACTCAAGTTTTTATACCATTCAGGTCGCCGCAAAAAAGGACGAGGAGAGTGCAGATATATTTATGAAAGCAATGCATGAAAATGGATTCGATGCGTATATTCAAAGGTATTATAAAAAGAAATCCAATGAATTGTGGTATAGGGTCAGAGTTGGGGCTTTCAATTCTAAAGATTCCGCAATTGTGGTTGCAGGAGAAATTCAAAAAACTATGCAGCTACAACCTTGGATTGATTATGTGAGAAAAACTAAGGAGTAAATACAATGGGACCTATGAAATTATATTTTGATATCCGTGATATCATTAGGGCACCTCGTTTAGCTCTCAGTGGTAAAAAAATAATTCTCATGCTATGCGGAACTCTGGCTGGATATATAATCTACTGGGTTTTTACAGCAGTTTCTTTTTCCCTTTGTGGAGTTTCAATTAATGAGATGTGGAATGAATATGGGCTCTATCCCTGTTTACCAGGTTTTGTTGATTCTCCTCCCTGGTATGCTTGTACTGTTTTCTATTTAGGAACAGCGTTGTTATTTATCTCCATATCATTAGCATCCACTGCGGTTTCAAGAGTTACAATTAAACAGCTTAAAGGTGATGAATTCTTTTCGTCTTCGGATTCTGCAAAATATGTAAAAAAACACTGGACAGCTGTGGTTATGGCACCTGTTTCTATCGCACTAATAATCACAGTTTTCATATTATTTGCAGGTATTTTTGCTGTTTTTGGAAAAATACCATATGTGGGGGAATTTCTATTTGCCCTTCCATATCTATTTTACTTTTTTGGGTCTTTATTCACAGTTTATACTGGAATCGTTTTATTTACTTCATTGATATATACTCCTGCGATTGTCGCTGCCGGAGAAGAAGACACGATGGGCACTGTATTTCAGTCATATTCAATAACATGGTCTCAGCCCTGGAGAGTATTATTGTATAATGGGGTTCTCCTTTCGTTTATGGTTTTGAGCTTGCATATTTTTAGATGGTTTATGAAAGCTTCCTTTTCTCTTATTAATGGTGTGTTTGGATGTGACTGGTTAATGGGAGATAAATTAAATAGAATTGTAGCCTATGCCTATGAGAGCGTATTCCCTACTTTTATCAATACACTCTGTGGGAGTATATGTTGTGCCTCTAATTGCATAAAAAGTATATGTTCCACATGCCTCACTTATATCCCATTTGATAACGGTAGTGATTTAACTGGGACAGAGACAGTATCTGCTTTATTTCTGAGTGTATTTCTATTTATAATCATTTTATCAGTTGTATCATATGGTTTATCTATCCTTACCGTTGGAGAAACATTAATGTATGTAATTTTTAAGAAAAAATCTGATAATGATAATCTTATTGAAAGAAGGGATGAAGATGAGCTAGATGAAGAAGAGGACCTTGATCTATCCGATGATGACGAGAGCTCAACTGATGACCCTGCAAATCAAATGAAAAACGATGCCAGTGACCAAGACACGAACTCTTCTCCTGAAAAATCTTCTGAATAAGGGAAATTTAATCTACCTAATTTTTAAAATTAATAACTTTATTTTAACACTATTCAGAAAATGCTTTTATATAGGAATGATTTGCAGAAGGGATTTGAAAAAAAGAATATATCAATCCCAAAGGAATCTCTTGAAAAATCAAACTTCAAGTTTATTCAACCTGAAATTAATTGTGTTTTAACCTGTAAGTCAGATTACAGCGGATTCAAATTAAATGGAATTTTAAATTATCAATTATCAATTATTTGTGATAGATGTATGTCAGTTTTTGAGAGTAAAATGGATGTTCCGTTTAAGCTTATATTAAGCTCTCAGAATAATATTATCGATGATAAGGAAAACTTTATGCTGTTTATTGATGAAGCAGACGAGATTGATATATTACCATTTATTAATGAATCCATACAGCTCTCTTTACCCATGAAAATTTTATGTACAGAAACATGTAAAGGATTGTGTTCTCAATGCGGAACTAATCTAAATTTAGAAATATGCAAATGTATATCAGATGAAAAGTATACTCCGTTTGATAGACTAAACCAATTATTATCAAATTAGTTAAAGGAATAATTTATGGCATTACCAAAAAGGAGACAGTCAAAAGCAAGAGGAAGGAAAAGAAGGACCCATTACAAGCCAGCAGAGGTTAATTATTCAGATTGTCCTCAATGTGGGTCAACCAAATTACCTCATCGTACATGTCAAAATTGCGGTTATTATAAAGGTCGCCCTATAATATCAACTAGTGACTGATAATTTCAGTTGAATCTCGCCCTAGATATCATGGGAGGCGATAATGCACCATCAGCGGCAATCGCAGGTGCCATGGATGCTAATTCCCAGCTGCCTAATAATTTTTATCTTACATTAGTAGGTGATGAGTCGATCATAAGACAGCAGGTTGGTACAACCTTACCAACAAATATATCCATCTGCCACGCTCCTGAATCTGTATCTTCTTCAGAACAAGCGTCTAGGATATTAAAATCAAAACCCGAGTCATCCATTGTGAAGGGATTAAAGCTAGTAGAATCACAGAAAGCTGATGCCTTTATAAGTGCCGGTAGTACTGGAGCGGTTATGGCAACTGCTCTATTAATATTGGGAAGAGTTCAAGGAGTACGCCGACCAGCACTGGGAGCATATATACCGACAAATATGGGTGGAAAAATATTTTGTGACGTAGGAGCAAATCCCGAAGTAAATCCACTCCATATGTTACAATTTGCGGTTATGGCTTCCTATTATCTAGAACACATTGAGGGATGTAAAAATCCAAAAATTGGATTGGTAAATATTGGTGAGGAGCCAAACAAAGGTAGTGAACTATATCAAGAAACTTATAAACTTTTGAATCAAAAGTTATCAAATTTTATAGGCAATGTTGAGGGACGCCATTTACTTACAAGCGAGGCCAATGTATTGGTTTGTGATGGGTTTGTAGGAAACACAGTTTTAAAGTTTGCTGAGAGTTGGGTTAATGTATTCAGCGAAGAAATTTCAAGTCGTATCAAAGAAAAAACATCCTACAAAATAGGAGCTGCTCTCATGAAACCTGTGTTTAATTCTTTGAAAAAAAATTATGATTATGAGGAACATGGAGGGACCCCGTTATTGGGTCTAAATGGTGTCTGTATAATTGCACATGGAAGCTCAGGGATAAAATCCATAAAAAATTCAATTTTTGTTGCAAAAAAATGTGTAGAAGAACAACTAGCTTTAAATACAAAAAGAACAATTGAAACTTTTTTAGCTGAAGAAAAATGAATGCGATTATAACTTCCACAGCAAAATATTTACCAGACAAAGTATTAACAAATTTTGACCTTGAAAAAATTGTTGATACGGCTGACGAATGGATCAGAACCAGAACTGGAATTGAAGAAAGACGCTTAGTAAATAATGGGGAAGCAACCTCCCACATGGCTTCCCAAATTGGCCTGAAACTTTTAGAAAAATCCGGAAAATCTCCTGATGATATTGACGTTATTATAATTGCAACCTGTACACCTGACCTAATTGTTGTTTCAACTGCTGCATTAGTTCAAGAAAAAATAGGAGCACGAAATGCTTGGGGGTTTGATTTAATGGGGGCCTGTACTGGTTTTATTTATGCATTGGAAACTGGTGCTAAATTAGTTGAGTCTAATCAATATAAATGTGCAATGGTAATTGGTGTGGATACAATGAGTTCTATCATTGACTATACAGACCGAAATACTTGTATCCTTTTTGGTGATGGTGGTGGAGGTGTATTATTGGAACCGACAACACAAAACGATGGATTATTGGATTCAATTTTAAAGTTGGATGGTAGTGGAAGTCCTTATTTAAATGTGCCAGCTGGAGGGAGTTTAAGACCTGCATCAGAGGAAACTGTGTCCAATAAGCAACATTATGTTTATCAGGATGGTAAAACAGTATTCAAATTTGCAGTAAAAAAAATGGCTGATGTAAGCGCAGAAATATTGGACAAAAACGGATTTTCTGGAGAAGATGTAAAACTATTTATTCCTCATCAAGCAAACAAGCGCATCATTGATGCTGCTCGAAACCGTTGTAAGTTATCTGAGGAACAGGTCTTTATCAATATCCAAAAATATGGTAATACAACAGCAGGGACTATTCCTATTGCGTTGAACGAAGCAATTAATGAAGGACGACTAGAAAAAGGGGACCTTCTATTACTTGCTGCTTTTGGTGGTGGTTTTACATGGGGAAGTATGCTGATTAGATGGGGAGTATAATTTGAAAACCGCTTTTATTTTTCCAGGACAAGGATCTCAGAAAGTTGGTATGGGCCGTGATCTATTTGAAGAAACAGAAATTGGTAGGTCATATTTCAGTATTGCCAATGACATTTTGGAGTGTAATTTAACTTCGATTGTTTTTGATGGTCCAGATGAAAAATTAAAAGAAACACGATATACTCAACCAGCATTATTCACAGTCAGTACTATCCTAGGAAAATTATTAATGGAAAGAGACCTAATCCCAGACTTTGTATCAGGCCACAGCCTAGGTGAATTCTCTGCACTAACAATTGCTAATTCATTTGACTTTGAAACAGGTTTGAAATTAGTAAAGTGTCGTGCAAATGCTATGCATGAATCTGGAAT
>CAXRJK010000089.1:0-17037 GCA_964230865.1 Winogradskyella sp. | reverse complement strand
ATCTTTGGAAATATTATTCCAAAACTTGGCATCGATAGAGCGATGAAAGTTGTATACGGAAAAGATTTGAAGAAATTATATCAAGATTGGTATAAAAAAGTGAACGAAAAATATAGTGATTATATACAAGATGGAAAACAAATCACATTTGATGGTTGGTATAAAAAATATTTAACTGTGTGGGATGATAAAATTTATTTTTTTAATATGTTTTATTCAAAAAAAGATATTCCATATTATAGATTAGTAGAGTTTGATACTATTTCAAAGGCTGAGAGAGTTCTGTGTGAATTAAAGCAATGGATCAATGCACCTCTGCAAATTAATAATGGAAAAATATATTTCAGTATGTATGAATTAAATAAAGGATATGACAATAGTACAAATAATACATTTGGTTATGAATCGGTGCTATATTCTCTAGATATAAACTCTGGAAAAAGAAGAGAACTGTTAACAACTAATTTTCGTTCATTTTGTGTCCTTCCTAACGATGTTATACTCTATTCAAATGATTTAAGAAATCAGTCTGGCTCTGACTTATGGAAATTAGCTGAAAATAAAATATCTTTTGTCGATAGAATTAACGTACAGGTTAGCGAAATGGTATCACATGGCTACAAAATATTTCTATCGGGAAAATATCCAAATAAACACTATAATATTTTTGAATTAAATATAAATAATACTTCGGTTAAGCAGATAACAAATAACGACTGGACAGAGGCAGAGCTGAGAGTTAATAATGATTCTATGTTATTATATACAGCAAATTATAATAAATCTATAGGTTTGTATGGGTATGGTACAAATGAGAAGATGTTTTATCAGTTATCTTTTAATAGGTTTTCAAGAAGAGGTGCTGTAATTGATAGTACACTATATTGTATAAAATTAACAGATAAAGGAGAGGATATTTATGAAGAAGATTTTAATCCAAAAATAAATAAAATCCCCGACACTAGTTTACATGAAGAAATTGTAGATGAAATATCCTTTACAAAAGATAAGGTAGAGCAATCCATATATAGTAAATTATTTTTTCCATATGTACGTACACCTTATTTTAATCAAACTACAGGTAAACCAGGAATTTTATTTAAGGGGTCTGATGTATTAACTCACTTTAGATATACTTCCTTTTTAAATTATTCATCATCGAAAAAGTCTTTATCAATGACCAGCGGTTTTGGCATTTATAGATGGTCTCCTCTAATTATTCAAGGATATACAGATTATAGCAATATTTTATCTCTATCCGGAAGCTATCCTCTATCTGTTACATCTAAATCGGGGGAACCATCTATCTCAATAAGCGGTAATGCTTATTTAGGTGGCTCAAATTTTAGTGACCAAACAATTACCCCAAGTATTTCAATATTTTATGATTATCCTCTCAAATCAAATTTAATTATTATCGGAACACCTATTTTTCAGTTAAGTGAAAAGAAGGAAACAAATATTGGGTTATATTTGCGATTAGTCACAAATCAAAAGAATATCACAGGTTATTTTAATCTGGATACCAAGTTTCAATGGCAGAGCAAAAATCAAATTAAATTTTCTACACGTGGAACCGGATCAATTACGTCTCACTATGGAATTAGCATATCGCCAAGTTTTGCCTTTCAAATTCTGAAACTTAGAAAAGGTCTGTGGGATATAAATTTCTTTTTTGAGGATATCAACGGTCGTGTATATATAGATTATTTAACAGGGGAGCAGGGGAAATATCTTTTAGCAATTGGAAGTGAAGCATTTTTAGAAACAAGTTTAGCAATGGGATATTTAAAATTCAGTCCATCGGTTGGTATCGTATATAGCCAAAATAATAAGTGGAATTATTATTTAAGACTTAATTTTCCTTTGATCCGTTGATGAAATATATCAGGAGTAATTTATGAAATTATTAGAAGGTAAAACCGCCTTGATTACTGGAGTATCAAGAGGGATAGGACAATATATTGCCAGAACACTTTCAGATGAGGGAGCATCCATCATTGGAATTTCTCGAAATGAAGAAAACCTAAAGGTTATTGAAAAACAAATAATTGAGGACGGTGGCAATGCCCTGATGTTTCCATTTGATTTGAATAAATCGCATAGATTAAAACAATTGCTTCAAAAGCTAAATGATAATAATGTGGATGAGGTCGATATTTTGGTTAATAATGCCGGAATTGAAAAATATAGTACTTATGTAGATAATAATTATGATTCTATCCAGTCAATTATCAACGTAAATCTTTTAGCTCCTATGGAACTGACCAGAATGATTTTACCAAAAATGCTTGAAAAAGGTTCAGGAAATATTGTGAATATTGCCTCATTAGCAGGGAGGAACGGGGTCGCATACAAGTCCGTCTATTCAGCTTCAAAAGCTGGATTGATTAAATGGGGTGATGGATTGCGGCAGGAGTTACACGGTACAGGTGTTTCAGTATCAACAATAATGCCGGGATACATAGATGAAGTGGGAATGTTTTTTGATGGTGGATTTCCTGCACCAAAATTGTTGGGCACTTCACCCCCTCAAAAAATTGCAGACGCGGTTTTAAAATCAATTAAAACAGGGAGGGGAGAAACTATTGTTAATAATGGACCAATAAAACCACTCCTAGCTTTGAATGTATTTGCACCAGAATTTGGTAATTACATTGTTAAAAAATTTGGTGTGGTCGAATTAAGTAAAAAACGGATCAAATCAAGTGATTGATTTGTATTATATAGTTAACAAATGTGATATATATCAGACTCATATTGACTTATCAATATTTTTAGAAATAAACTTAGCATAGCCATGAAAAAAAATATCATATCGATCCCACTATTTTTATTAAATATATCCTTTTCTCAGAGTCCATTTTATCTCGAAGACATAAATCCTAATTCAGATACATATAGTACGATAATCGGACCGTCCCTTTATATAGGAGATGTATGTATTATATTTTTTGGTCATGAGTCCTGAGGGACATGCAGAAGCCGGTTCGGTTTCCTAAACGAAATATTTTTGTCTATTCTTGATGATGGAGTTGATGATGTCCACATCATTGGTGTCGGGAAAGATCAATATTCAGAATATTTAGATTTAATGATTAGTGATAGAGTCTTACCCTGGACCCAGGATCAGGAGGCACAAGGGTACCCTGTGTGGACATCTTGGGAGGCTCTTCAGCGTACTGTTTTCTTTTTAAATACTATGGGAGAAATAGATACATCTTTTAATATTACACCATATGATCCTAACAGCCCTGAAGATTTTACGTACATCAAAAACCTGATTCTTGAATTAAGAGAAAATGCACAACACGATCTCATTACTATTCCCCATGATTATCCCACAATCCAGGATGGGATTGATGCTGCAATAAATGGTGATACAGTATTGGTCACTTCTGGTACATATTTTGAGAATATTGATTTTAAAGGAAAAAATATTATTGTTGGCTCACAATTTATAACCACTCAAGATACCTCATATGTATCTCAGACTATAATAGATGGGAGTAATCCTTTATTCCCTGATAGTGGAAGTGTAGTTTTGTTTAAGAATGGTGAAACTTTAGATGCGAAATTATCTGGTTTTACATTAGAGAATGGGAGTGGAACACTTGGCTTCAGCAGTGGAAATAATTTTACAGGTGGAGGGATTACAATTTATCAATCATCTCCAATTCTAGAATTTTTAAATATAAGAGATAATTCTTCAGACCTTGGTGGTGGAATTTATTGTTCGGAAGCCAATCCTTTAATTATCAATGTAAATATCAAAAACAATTATGCTGAAGGAGATGGCGGAGGGATAAGTTTAAGAAATGGTTCCAACCCTGTTATTAAAAATTCAATAATTTGCTTCAATCAAGCCGAGTATGGGGGAGGTGCAATTAGAGCACTTGAGGGAAGTGATTTTACAATCCAAAATTGTCTAGTTTATAATAATTTATCTGGGTTCGGAAATATTTATTTATGGGATTCAAGTATGGATATGACAAATACAACTTTGATTAATAATGAAGAAACGTTTTTACATCTTAGAGGATATACTAATACAAAAATTATTAATTCTATTGTAATAAACAATTATCCAGGTGAAGAGCTGACATTCTATGATTTACATACATCTAGTGAGTTAACTTTTTTATATAATAATCTAGATTTTAGTGAAGAAGAAATTAACAATGACTATAATTTAGCAATCAACTGGGGGGATGGGAATATAAATGAAGATCCAAATTTTAGTGATCCTTATTTTCACAATTATAACTTAGAGATACCTTCACCCTGCATAGATTCCGGACATCCTGATTTGGACGGAGATGGATACAGCTGGGATATCGACCCTGACGATAGAGATCCTGATGAAACTCGAATGGATATGGGAGCCTTTTATTATCACCACAGCGCTGGTGATTTTCCAATCTCAGTTAGTTACAATGAAGGGTGGAATATGGTAGGGCTTCCATTGTTAGTTGAAGATGGTCACTATCTATCATTATTCAATTCTATATATTCAGGTTCTCTTTACAATTTTGATGGAATGTACATTTTCGAAGAATATTTAGATGAAGGATTTGGATATTTATTAAGATTTACTGAAGATAGTCAAGTAAATTTTGAAGGTACTCATATTTTAGATATTAATATTCCCGTTGAGGCAGGATGGAATCTTATATCTGGTATCTCTACATTAACCTCAGTGGATGAGGTATATAGTTCCAGTATAATTTATCCTGGTACTATATATGGATTTGAGGGAACCTATTTTAATACAGATTATATCGTACCGGGACGGGGTTATTGGGCGAGAGCTATGCATGACGGTGAGATAATATTGTCTTCAACAAATCTTGCTGTAAAAATAATAGAACAGGTAGATCACCTCTCAGGAGCAAATACTTTAAAATTTTCAAACGGAGATCACTCAACCACATTATTTTTTGGCAAGGATGTACCCAAAGGAGAGAAGCTTAATTATAGTTTACCTCCTATTTTCCCGCAAATGCCTTTTGACGCTCGTTTCTCTGGTAACACGAAGATTGTACTGGAGTCGGGTACAATTGAGGTATTAAACCAATTAGAAACTCTTACAGTAGATCACGATATAAAAATTGATTCTGGAAATGAAATGAATTGGGTGCTTATATCTGATAATGGTGTTCCATTTATTCTTGAAGGAACAGGACAGTCTACTGTTTTATCAGGGGAGCGGTTCACTCTTGACAGAATATCTCACTTTCCAAAAACATTTGAATTAAATCAAAATTTTCCAAATCCATTTAACAATCAGACATCAATCCATTATTATATACCTATAAACACTCATATAAATATTCAGATATTTGATTTAAATGGAGCACTCGTAAAAACGCTGATAAATAAAAGTCAACTAGCTGGATATCATGAAGTTAAATGGAATGGACAGAGCAGAAACTATAATATTGTTTCTTCAGGAATTTACATTTACAAACTCAATACAAGAAGTGGGCAAAGCCTAACTGGAAAATGTATCTTTTTAAAATAGTTATATACATATTAGATTCCGCATTGTAAAGAACGCTTATGGTTTATTAAATATTTTTTATATATTCAAATTAAAAGGCCTGAAAAATGAAAAAAATACTTATTTTTATAATATTAAATTCTTCTTTTATATTAGCGGAGGAAGGCAAAAGTACTGCAACACTAAAGCTTCCTCTGGATGCTAGTTACTTAACACTTCCACCTTTGAATATTTTTCAACAGAATCGTGATTTTACTGAACTGCTTGGAATTTCAACCACTGCACCTGCCCCTAGTAGTTCAATGTATTTTCATGCAGATATTCCCGATAGTATCTTAGATGCAGGTCCAGTAGATGCATTTATATTCTATGGTAATGGACAAGACGATAATTGGATTGAGGAGGATGCTTATTATCTTGGAACTCCTGGCTATGAGAATACCTTTGAGGCAGAGGCTCAGACACCAGCATCCGGAGAGTTTCATATTGGTGTTCAATCAAACTTAACCTTTGAAGGTCTTGATATTATAGCTTCACAGTGTCCATATAATGCAAGTGATAATGTTCCTGCATCATGGTATATAAATGTTTGTGATGACGAAGAAGGAGATGAAGAAACAGGAGGCCAAAGCCTAGATATTCTAGATATAAATATTGCTGTCAGTGATGATAGATTTCATGTGCACTTGAAAAATGCAGGCGGTGGTTTTCCAACAGGTGACTTTTTTGGTCCGTGGTACCTATACGTTGTTGGTTTTTTAAATCCAGAAGATCCGGATTCAAGCTTGTACGGTATCGCATATGGTGATGGAGGTTTCGGACTCCTCTATCCAGGTGTATGGAAATTTCAGCTTGGAGAAGATTTGCCTACATTTGTAGGTGATATAGATTATTCAATTACCGGTAACAATCTTTATATGGCAGCTAGTATGTCTGATATATTCAATGATCCAGATTTTGGTGAATGGCCTAATGAATTTGAAGCAGTCGTTGTGACAGGACTTACAGTAGCCGCAAGTTTCACTGACTTAACCTTTGGAGATCAGACAGATCCTGCGTTTTTAAATCCGGGATTCCAATCTTACCAAATTGGTGTCAATAATGCACCTCAAATATCTCAATTATCTGTTGATATTTTAGCTGACTCATCAAATATGCCAATAGTTAAAATACAGACAAATTATACAGATGATGATAATCACTTTCCCCTATCTGCTGGATATACAATTTATCAATCGGGTAGTGAAATATTTTCTGGGGAAATGATATCTTATGACCATTTATATAGCGATGGTGCACTGTTTGAAATTGAACTTCCTCTAGGACCGGGTAGCTATGATATTCACGCCTCCTTTAGTGATGGTATGGACGTTGATGAATCTATAGTTTCTATTGATTTAGGTGGTGGAGAGACAGAGTATGAGGTTTCTTTAATTTCAGGCTGGAATCTAGTTGGATTATCTGTTCAAGTTGATGATCCTTCTCAGCAGGCGGTGTTTCCAACCAGTATTGAAGGAACTCTGTTTAGTTTCTCTGATAGCTATTTTCTAACGGATTCATTTTTATCTGGGGTTGGATATTGGCTCCGTTTTGATGATGATAATTCAGTGACTATATCAGGTACTAACGTAAGCGAACTGAACGTTTCTCTCACAGAAGGGTGGAATATTATCGCAGGACCTTCTGAATCAATTTCAATAAGTTCGGCTTTGGATCCAGACTCTTTGATTGTTCCAAATACACTATTTGGGTATGATATATCTGGATACTTAGATACAGATTTTCTTGTTCCTGGCTATGGATACTGGTTACGCTCATTTGGAGATGGAGACATTACTCTAACAATTGGAGAGAGTGAATTTATTTCAGATCTTCCAGTTATTGAAAAAGTACAAGACAATATGAATAGAATTTCTGTTAATGATAAAATACTATATTTTGGTAATTCTAATTTATCAGAAAAAGAATTGTTAAGTTTTGGTCTACCTCCAAAGCCTCCAACAGGTTCCAGAGATATTCGTTTTTCTGATGATACAAAACTTTGTATAAAAGATGAGTGTATGATGGAGATAATGAAGTCCACTTTTGATTATATTTCTATTGATTGCGAGATTAGAGATGGTCATATTTGGAATATTATTGATGAGAGGGGAAACTTTTATGATTGTACAAACCTTGAGAAGTATGAACCTAAAAAACAAACTGAAACTATCATTTTGAGAAAAGGTGTTTCTTCACCAGAATCTCTAAAAGAGTTCACTCTCTCACCAGCGCATCCTAATCCATTTAATCCAGTGACTAATATTCAATTTACCGTCCCAGAGATGTCTGACGTGAATATAGTTATTTATGATGTGCAGGGGCGATTAATAGAAACACTTATTGATAATAGATTATCTCCCGGAGACCATATGGTTCAGTGGAATGCATCTGAGGTTTCCAGTGGAGTATATTTTTTACATATAGAGTCTAGCAAATTTTCCAGAATCCAAAAATTGATGTTTATCAAATAAATGCACGATAAAAACGATAATTTTTTCCTTACTGAAGAAGATAAGCTTAGATATCTGAATCAGATTCAAAATTTTGATCTATCAAAAAAAACTGAATTACTATCTATAGTACCTGATAAACTCAACACATTTTTAAAACATGATTCATTCAATTCAATTGAGATACAGTTAATCAATGATTTAGTTCAACTCTATGAATTGTTGGAAGAAAATCCAAAAATGGATGAATCAATTCAAAAAAAGATATGCTTTGCTCTAGATTATTTTTCTGATGAGGAGGATGAAATTCCAGATTCAATTCCAGATTTCGGATTCATAGATGATGCAGCAATAATCAAATGGATTGTGGAAAGTCTACAAGGTGTACTTCAAAAAAAAGTAGTATCCTAAATTAAAGTGTGTGAATTAGGAAAAATCGTCTTCAGAAAACTGCCATTGACATGGACCACACCACCAGGGCTTTCCATAATAATCTTTTCGATTTTCATTTAACTGCAATGGGATTTCACAGCGTGGGCAGTCTCTTTCTGTGCCTTCTTCAGGCCACGTGTAATCCGGTTTAAATTTTATAGGATTGTCTAAATTTTGGTGATCATTCATAAATAAATTTAGATAGAAAATCCAATAAACATACAAACTATATTCCGTTAAATTC
This sequence comes from Winogradskyella sp., assembly GCA_964230865.1. Taxonomy (GTDB): domain Bacteria; phylum Fidelibacterota; class Marinisomatia; order Marinisomatales; family AB-629-J13; genus AB-629-J13. The sequence continues at coordinate 8,366 of CAXRJK010000089.1, read as the reverse complement.
TCTTCCATATGAAAAAAAATATTCAAACAAAATCTATAATAAATGTTCTGCTTCTAGGAATTTTGTTTTTAAATATATCATGTGTCTATTATAACACATTTTATAATGCAAAAAAATATTTTAGAGATGCAGAAAAAGTTAGACTGGAGAATGAAGATCGTTCACTTCCTGCAAACGCACAAACTTCCTATGCAAAAGTTATAGATAAATGTGAATTAGTATTGGAAAAGTATCCAGAAAGTGAGTATGTATTTTCTGCACTACATTTATCAGGACAGTCTCACTATCACAGAGAAGAATATAATTCAGCAGAACTAAAAATGAATCAATTAGCTCTTTCTCAGGAAGTCAATTATCAACAACAATCAGAGTTTTGGTTAGCGCTTATAAAATGGAAAAAGGGCAAAACTCAGTCTGCGATTGATAAATTAAACTTATTACTTAACGAAGAACTAGTCTCTGTCACACCTACTCTTATCCACTTGTATTTAGCAGATATTTATATTGAATTAAAAAATGTAGAGAAGGCATTAGAACATTTAGAGACGGCAGCAGAAAATTCTTTTGACCGTCAGGAAAAAGGAAGAATTTATCAACGATTGTCTGAATTGGCATTTAAAAGAAAAGAATACGATAGGGCTTTAAATGCGTATAATCAGGTTATCAAAAACTCACTTGTAAAAAAATTGAAATTAGATGCCCATCTTCAAACAGCAAAAATTTATAGACTAACGGGTAATTATGAAACAGCTGTAAAAAAAATAAAAAGTCTTTTGGTGGATGAGGAATTTAGAGAATTATTTGGAGCACTTGAATTAGAGCTTGTTAGAATTTATGATTTGAAAAATGAATCTGAAACAGCGGTCGAACGGCTGCAGTCAATTATTAAAGATTATTCATCAACTGAAGTAGCAGCAGAAGCATACTTTATGTTAGGTCTAAAGTCAATTTCAATCTTTTGGAACCTCGAATCCGCTAAAGAATATTTTGAAAAATCAAACAAAGAGAATCGTAAGTCTCCTGTATTAAAAGAATCCCAGGAAATGATAAAATATATAGATCAATATTTATCTGCGGTAAAAGTAGTGTTTACTAATAATGATTCAATTTCTCAGGATAATGATTCACTGAAGACAAGAATATCAAATAAAAAATTAACTAAAGATAATCTAATTAATACAAGCGACGAGTCAGCAATAAAATTACTTCGATTAGCTGAGTTAGAAGCATTTCAGTTTAATAAGCCTGATTCAGCACTTAGAAAAGTAGATATGTTTTTAAAATACTTCCCTACACATGAACTCTATCCAAAAGTGATTTATATGGATTATTTCTTGCAATATGAAAAAGGTGATTCAATTATTGCTGATTCAATGGCTAAAATTTTAACTACTAAATTTCCAGATACGGATTATGCTGATGCGGTAAGGAAAAATCTTGGATTAGATAAAGAGCTATCAAAGCAGCAAGAAAATTTTCGAAAAGCAGAAACCTTATGGTATTTGAACAAACGCGAGAGCGCACTGGATTCACTCCGCTCTATTGTATACTCAGATACCAGCAGTGAACACGCTTTAATTTCGGGTTATTTTTTGGGATATCAATATGATTATACGGTTTTGAATCCTGACAGCGCTTTAAAATATTATACCTGGGTAAACTCATATTTTCCTGATAGCGAACAAGCTTCTCAGTCAAAAACACGAATGAATCAGATCAAATTGATGTTAACACCCCCAGACACGAATAAATTAGATATTGATTCTTCATTCACAAAAGTAGGAGATACGCTAATATTAGAAGCTGAATTAAATGATACCACAAATATAATCTCTCCCAAATTTACTGAACCAAAAAATGATTCATTAAAATTTAAAATACCGAAAGCTCCAAATGAAAACTGAAGATGTGATCATTATCAATAATAATGAAATAGCCTCAGAAATTTGGGAAATGGAGTTTCTTGCTCCAAAAATCTCATCTAATTATAAGGGAGCAGGGCAATTTATTCAAATTCAACTTGATCCAGGATGGGGGAACCCTCTTAGACGTCCCATGAGTATTGCAAGTTGTAGGGATTCAAAAATATCTATTATATATAAAATATTTGGACAAGGGACTAAAATATTATCCCAAAAAATATCTGGTGATGTTCTTAATGTATTAGGACCTTTAGGAAATTCATTTCAATATAAAAAAACAAGTTTAAATATTTTGGTTGGTGGAGGCGTTGGACTGGCACCAATTATTAACCTCTGGGAAGAATTGGATGAATTAAGAGATAATAGCTATCTCATCATTGGTGCAAAGGCAAAAAATGAGCATATTCATTCACATAACCCAGATGAACATATTTATTTAACCACAGACGATGGTAGTATGGGATTACCTGGTACAGTGATGGAAGCTTTAAAGCTAGTGTATGAAAATGCAAAATCTTCTCAAGTATTTGCTTGTGGACCTGAGCCTATGTTAAAGCAGATACAATCATTCGTTATAAAAAATAGAATACCCGCCCAACTATCCGTTGAAAGCTATATGGGTTGTGGTGTGGGTATATGCCAAGGTTGTATAATATCAAGGAGAAATCACAAAAATAAAAATCACAGCTATCATGAAAAATATTCCCTAGTTTGTGTAGATGGACCTATTTATTCAGCAGGAGATGTTATCTTTGATTGATATGTCTATAAAAATTGGGAAGGTTTTATTTAAAAATCCAATTATAACAGCATCAGGTACTTTTGGATATGGAACGGAAGTTAGTTCTTTGGTAGACGTTTCAAAATTTGGAGGCATAGTCACAAAATCTATAACACTCAATCCTAGAGAAGGAAATCCTCCCCCAAGGATTGTTGAAACACCTTCAGGAATGTTGAATTCTATAGGATTAGCAAATATCGGAGTTGATCAATATCTTTCAAAGAAAATCCCTCTATATTCTACAATTGGTACAAATATTATTATGAATATTGCTGGTACAACAATTAGTGAATATATAGAAATAATCAATAAAGTAGAATCATTTTCATCTGATATTGTTGGATATGAAATAAATATTTCATGTCCAAATGTAAAGAGAGGAGGAATGGAATTTGGCATAGATTGTGATTTGACAGAAAAACTAACTGAAAGCCTTCGAAAAATTACTGAGAGACTTTTAATTGTAAAGTTAAGCCCAAACGTTACAAATATAGCTTCTATTGCGCAGTCTGCTGAGAAAGCCGGTGCAGATGCTGTATCAGCAATAAATACGGTCGTTGGTATGAGTATTGATATTCACAAACAGAAATCAAAAGTTTATACTAAACTATCTGGATTATCCGGTCCTGCAATCCGACCAATTGGAATAGCCTCTGTACATAAAATATTTCAAGCGATAGATATCCCAATAATTGGTATTGGGGGTATAACATGCGGTAATGATGTTTTGGAATATATCCTCGCTGGAGCGTCAGCTGTGCAAGCGGGCACCTCAAATTATAGAGATCCCGGAATCGCCCTATCAATGATAGAAGAAATAAAATTATATGGTGAGAAGTATAATATAAGTTCCATTTCAGACCTTGTGGGAGTTGTGTCATCAAATACAAAATAATATATTTTGCAGTAACTATATTGATAAGTAGCGTTGTGGTGATAGTTTTCTTATCCTGCTCTAACTCTCCAAGATATAACAGAAATAAAATAAAACCACATATTGCAAAGACTAAACCAAAGTATAATAAAAAACAAAAAGTTATTTACGGCACAAGTTCTTATTATGGTAAGGACTTTCATGGTAAATTAACTGCAAATGGGGAAGTCTATGACATGTATGGCTTGACTGCAGCCCACAAAACACTTCCACTAAATACTATTATAAGAGTTACAAACCAGTCCAATGGTAAATCATTAATATTAAGGGTCAATGACCGTGGACCTTATATTGGGAATAGAATTCTTGATTGTTCATATGGTGCAGCTTTAAAGTTAGACTTTATACAATCGGGGACTACAGAAGTAAAAATTGAAGTTATTGAATGGGGAGATAATAAATATATGAAGCATAAATGAAATATCATCTATTAGTAAATCCTCATGGTGGAATTAAAACTGGAATGCAAATACTTGAGAAGGTCAAATACTGTTTTTTAGATAATGAAGCTGAGTTAAATATTATAGAAACTGAATATGCAGGGCATGCCAGGGATATTGTCAGAGAAATTGAGTTTGACGGCTTTTCAGGCGTATGTGCCATTGGTGGAGATGGTACAATGCATGAGATGATAAACGGCTTGATGTTTCGAGAGGATGGTGAGCGAATACCAATAGGGCTCATAACCGGTGGAACTGGAAATTCATTTATGCATGATTTAAATTGTTTAGATCCTTTAGAGGCAGTAAAAAGAATACTTGCTAATCGCGTTAGAAAAATAGATATATTTAAAGTAATAACAGATGATATTTTAATTTATGGATTTAATATTATTGGGTGGGGAATGCCCACAGATATCAATCTGGTTGCAGAAAAAATGAGATGGTTTGGTGGACAAAGATATAATATTGCTTCTATTTTAGAGGTTTTAAAATTTAAAACTCGAATCGCAAAAATTGAAGTAGATGGTAGAATTATTGTTTCAGATTTTGGTTTTGTTATGGGATGTAATACCATTCACACCGGCAAAGGAATGAAAATGGCTCCTTTGGCAAAGTTTGATGATGGTCTGTTGGATCTCCTAATTGTTCATAAAGCGGGTAGAATAAAATTATTGCGTATGTTTCCCAGAGTATTCTCAGGTAAACATATTGCTGATCCTATGGTTGAGTATAAACAAGTGCGAACATTTTCTATAATTACTGAAGAGAGTGATTCCTTAAATATTGATGGAGAAATTGTTGGAACTACACCTGCTAAAATAAATGTCATGCCAAATGAAGTTGAGATATTGATGTGAGTTTATTACTATTTCAATCAGAATGAAATTAAATGAATCACCTTTTTTATTTGACATTAATATTTCTTTATCTTTTCTCCCTATATTTTAAATAATGTCAATCAAATCAACTAATCGAACCATAATAAATAGCTTGGGTATTCCTGGAATACTTGCGCTCTTGTGGTATGGCGAAGAACCATTTGCAATTTTTATTAGTCTGGTTATAATTCTTGCGACTAGAGAATTTCTAATACTTACAAAGGTTGATTTACAGAGCAATGTAAAATGGATAGGATATTTGGGTGGACTTGGATTTTGTTATTTCTATCATTTTTTACCATCTATTGATTTATATCATATATCACTCTTATTAGTGATTTTAATTATAACTGGATTTTTTATTGAAATGATTCAACAATCTAAAAAGGTCGGAAAAAATTTAGGGTTGACATTCTTAAGTATTTTTTACGTTGGTGCATTGTTAAGTTCTCTAATTGCACTTAGAAATTATGATTCCACTAATGGTTCATATTTTACAATTACCATGGTTTTGTCTATCTGGTCCTGTGATTCAGCGGCATTTTATTTTGGTACAAAATGGGGAAGAAAAAAAATATTACCTACAATAAGCCCAAATAAATCTTGGGTCGGCTGTGTAGCAGGTTTAGCTAGCTCTGTGATTATATTTTATTTTGCAAAACATTTCTCAATTCTTGATCTCAAATTAATTGATGTTTGTATTTTATCAATAATTTCTGGTGTTTTTGGTCAAGCTGGAGATTTTGCTGAGTCATTACTTAAACGAAATGCAGATGTGAAGGACTCTGGAACTTTATTGTTAGGTCATGGAGGAGTATTAGATAGGTTCGACTCACTTATTTTTGCAAGTCCATTAACTTTTTATTATGTTCATTTTATATTATAAATACTACAAATATTATGATTATTTATATAATTAACATTTTCAATTACTTTTAAAAAATTAAAACAATTGTTCCATAGATAAAATTCAGTGAATAATACAAATTTAGATAGTATAAATGTGATTCTAGCTACCGATTGTGGTAGTACAACAACAAAAGCAATCCTTATCGAGTTTATCGATGGCGAGTATAGATTAACATATAGAGGTGAAGCTCCAACTACTGTTGAGGCCCCTTTTGAAGATGTTACAAGGGGAGTTCTTAATGCTACAATGGAGGTGGAAGAATTATCAGGACGTAAACTAATTGAGGGTGATAATATAATTTCTCCCCAAAAAGATAATTCTGGTGTTGATATTTACATTTCGACTAGCTCCGCTGGTGGAGGACTGCAGATGATGGTTGCAGGTGTTGTAAAGTCTATGACGGGTGAAAGTGCGGAGAGAGCAGCTTTAGGTGCCGGATCTATAGTAATGGATGTTCTAGCTTCTAATGATGGTAGAAAACCACATGAAAAGATTACAAGAATTCGTCAGCTAAGGCCAGATATGATTCTTCTTTCTGGTGGTATTGATGGTGGTACAACCAAGCATGTTGTAGAGTTAGCTGAGATTTTAGCTGCTGCCAATCCTCAGCCAAGGCTCGGACAAAATTATAAATTACCTGTTATTTATGCTGGCAATAAAAATGCAACATCTGACATAAAAAATACACTTGGTGATTTAACTGATTTGGATGTTACTGAAAATATAAGGCCTATTCTAGAGCAAGAGAACCTAAAACCTTCCAGAGATAAAATACATGATTTATTTATGGAGCATGTTATGCAGCAAGCTCCTGGATATAAAAAACTTATGAGCTGGACAGACGCCCCAATTATGCCAACTCCTGGCGCTGTTGGAGCTCTAATCGAAATGGTTGCTGAAAAAGAAAATATATCCGTAGTAGGTGTTGATATCGGAGGCGCAACTACCGATATATTTTCTGTATTTCAAAAACAATTTAATAGAACAGTAAGCGCAAATTTAGGAATGAGCTATTCAATCTGTAATGTCCTAGCTGAAGCAGGGTTGTCTAATGTGCTGAGATGGGTACCATTTGATATTAATGAGAAAGAGCTAATAAATCGAATTGGGAATAAGATGATTAGACCAACTACGGTACCCCAGAGTATTGAAGAATTGGTAATTGAGCAGGCAATAGCTAGAGAAGCACTAAGACTATCATTTATTCAGCATAAGGAATTTGCGGTTAATCTTAAGGGTGTGCAAAAAGAGAGAACAATCTCTGATACCTTTGAGCAGTCTACCTCAGGTCAATCTCTTGTCAATATGATGGAGTTAGATCTTATTGTTGGATCTGGGGGAGTATTATCACATGCCCCTAGGCGTGAGCAGTCAGCAAAAATGCTGATTGATAGTTTTCTGCCCGAAGGTATAACTGCTTTGGCAGTAGACTCAATATTTATGATGCCTCAGTTGGGAGTGATGGCCAACATTGAGAAAAAGGAAATTGCTAAACAGGCGCGTATCGCAGCTCTAGAAGTATTTGAAAAAGATTGTTTAATTAGACTAGGTACCTGTATAGCGCCTGTAGGTAACTTTGAAGGCAAGAAAAATATTTTAAAGGCAGTCCTTGAATTCAGTAGTGGAGAAAGAAAGGAAATCAGCTTAGACAGCGGACAGTTATTAATGATCAATGCAGATTATCAAGAAATAGATATTTTATTAACACCCTCTAGTGGGGTAGATGTGGGAGCGGGTGTAAATGAGGAAGTACAAACAAAAATATATGGTGGTAAAGTAGGAGTAATCTTTGATTGTAGGGGTAGACCATTAAAATTTAGTTCTAATACAAACGAAAGAATTTCCAAATTAGAAAATTGGTCAAGCGCACTAGAAGAATATCCAAGCTTAGAGGTTTAATATGGCACATTCCTATACCCCCGGATTAAAAGTATTAAAAAGTACTGAAATTTTAAAAGAGCGTAGACTTCCTTTAAAGGGACAGCTTGAATGCAAAACTGGCGACAGTGTTAAGCCAGATGATATTGTTGCAAAAACAGATCTTCCGGGTAATGTTCAGATGATCAATGTTGCAAATCAATTGAATATTGATGCAAGTGATATAGAAAATTATATGATAAAAGCTGCAGGTGAGTCAATTAATAAAGATGATCTAATGGCAGAAACAAAAGGTCTTTTTGGTTTTTTCAAATCTAGTGTTTTTTCACCTGTGGATGGAACTATTGAATCTATATCTAATGTGACAGGTCAGGTTGTACTAAGAGAGTCGCCTATTCCAGTTGAGGTGGATGCCTATGTTAAAGGTGAGATACATGATATTATTCCGGATGAAGGGGTTGTTATAAAAACGAATGGCGTTTTCATTCAAGGTATTTTTGGAATAGGCGGTGAGAGCAGAGGAAGGATAAAAACAATAGTTGATGACAGAAATACAGAAATAACAGCAGAAATGATCACTGATGATGAAAAAGGAAAAATAATTATCGGTGGTAACTTTA